>NZ_JBSGBN010000172.1:0-17913 GCF_053601275.1 Streptomyces sp. NPDC004752
GCCGGGCCCGCGCGGCCGCCGCACCCCCCCCGGGCGCCGGCCGCCGCGGCCCGGGCGCCCGCTCCCCCCCGGTCGGCGCCCGCCGCCGGGACGGCCGGGGCCGAGGCCGAGGCCGGGGCGGCACTCGCGACGGCTGCGGCACTCGCACGGCCGCCCGGTCCGCGTCCATCCGTTCACCCCAGGGGTGCCGGCTGCGGCAACCCCACCGGCCAGCTGTGAACCGGTTCGCCGAGGTGCATCAGCTGGGCGTAGCGGCGGGTGGTGGCGGCCAGTGCCGCGTCGCGGGACAGCCCCTGTTCCAGGGCCCGGTGGAAGGTCGCCGTCTGCCAGGCCGCGCCGTTGACCCGGCGTCGGCAGCGCTCCTCGATGACGCCCAGGTAGAGGTCGCGGTCGGCGGCCTCGACACCCCACGCGTCCAGTCCGGCCGCCGCCAGCGGCAGCAGTTCGTCACGGACGAGGGTGACCGCGTCGACCTCGCCGATGCCGCCGTAGCGGCCCCGCCGCGGCCATACGAAGCGGGCGTCGATGCCGTACCGGCAGGCCGCGTCGAAGTTGGCCTCGGCCGTGGCGAAGGGCATCCGGGTCCAGACGGGGCGCTGCTCCTCGGCGAGGGCGCGCACGAGACCGTAGTAGAAGGCGGCGTTGGCGATGACGTCGGTGATGGTGGGTCCGGCGGGCAGCACGCGGTTCTCCACGCGCAGGTGCGGTACGCCGTCCGCGATGCCGTAGACGGGACGGTTCCAGCGGTACACCGTGCCGTTGTGCAGGACGAGTTCGGCGAGCCGGGGCACGCCCCCGGCGTCGAGCACCGCCAGCGGATCCTCGTCGTCGCACATCGGCAGCAGCGCCGGGAAGAACCGCAGGTTCTCCTCGAACAGGTCGTATGCCGAGGAGATCCACCGCTCGCCGAACCAGGTACGCGGGCGCACCCCCTGGGCCTGGAGCTCGGGCGGGCGGGTGTCCGTGGACTGCTGGAACAGCGGTGGCCGGGACTCGCGCCACAGTTCGTGGCCGAACAGAAAGGGCGAGTTGGCGCCGACCGCGATCTGGGCCGCGCAGGCCGCCTGCGCGGCGTTCCAGACGTCGGCGAAGCGTGCCGGGGTGACCTGGAGGTGCAGTTGAACGGAGGTGCACGCCGCCTCGGGCACGATCGACTTCGAGGTGCAGGTGAGGTGCTCCACCCCCGCGATGTCCAGGACGAAGTCCTCGCCGCGCGCGGCCACGATCTGATCGTTGAGCAGCGTGTAACGATCGGCCTCGGAGAGGTTGGAGGAGACCAGGTCGTCACGGTCGAGAGTGGGCAGAATGCCGATCATCACGATTCCGGCATCCACCTCACCGGCCTTCCGGTCGGCGTACGCGAGTGCGGTACGAAGTTCCTCCGCGAGCCGGTCGAATACCCGGCCGCCCAATCGGTGTGGGGCTATGTTGACTTCCAGGTTGAACATGGCGAGCTCTGTTTGGAAATCGCGACTCGCGATGCGCTCCAGCACTTGCCCATTCAGCATTCTGGGCATGCCGTCCGGGCCGGCGAGATTCAATTCGATCTCCACGCCCATGAGATTCTTCGGGCGGTCGAACCGCTTCTCGACCAGCAGTCGCTCCAGTCCCGTGAGACACCGCACGAGCTTTTCGCGGTGGCGCCGGCGTTCGGACAGGTCGAACGGCCCCGCCACGACCTTCTCCCCCATCGAAGCGTCCCTCCTCGGATGGGCGGGCCGAGCATCCGGCCGCCGGTGGTACCGGTCAGGTTGGATGATGCCCAGCCGAAGCGATCGATAACGTCCCGCGCGGCCCGCGCGCCCGCTACGCTGTCGGAATGTGTCCTGTGGCACATTCACGAGGCATGAAGTGGCCCACACCACAGAGTGCCCCGCCGATCTCGTGAAAAACGCCGACGCCATTCGGCCGACCGCTCGGGGAGTGGATTCCGAGGTCAGCGGGACGGATCACGCCTTGAATCGGCATGATTACCGCAAATCGGCGGCCGAATAGTACCTTGCGTCATTCATCGCCAACGATTAGCCGAAACAGCGGCTGAACTGGTGTCGTATAAACTCCGCACAAGGCAGACGGTTGGCGCCCACGATCCTGATTCCTGCCGTCGAGGTGACGTGCGGCAGACCCTCAGCCGCACCTCGCTCACCGACCTGGGTCCCGCCTCTGCCCACATCGAGCTGACAGCGCCGTCCGCCCACGCCCTCGCGCCAGCGCGCCTGTCGTACGAGAGAGGCGACCCACCATGCCGCTGCAAGTCCCCCCTGCTCCAGCGCCCGCACTGCGCTCCGTCCTCACGGCCCTCGGTTCCCCCACCGCGGTCCGCGAGGCCCCGACCCCCTCCCTGCGCACCGCGGAGGGACCCACCACCGCCGAACTCCCGCTGCCCGTCCACGTGCTGGACCGGATCACGGCGGAGTCCGGGGCCGTCACACGGCTGACCGGCTGGCGGTTCCTGATCCGCTGCGGCGGCCGCTCGATGGCCGCCGCCGATACCGTGCTGACCGCGGACGGCTGGGCGTTCTCCCGCTTCTTCGAGGGTCCCTACATCGCCTCCACCGAACGCGCGTTGCACCAGGCCGAGGCGCTGCCCCAGCCCTACCAGCCGCGTCTGCTGTCCATACCGGGCCTGTACATGCTCACGCTGTGGCTGCACGGAGACGGTACGGCGGACGGCGCCGAGGGCCATCCGGCCGCCACCGACCTGCTGGTGCCACTGGCTCCCGCGCCGCCCGGCATCGCGGCCCACCGTCCGCACCGGGTGGCCGAGTTGCTGCCGGTCCTGACCCACCGGGTGACCCCCGTGCCCCTGCTCGGCTCACCCGCCTGAACCGTCCCGCACATCTCCCGTACCCCGTCTCCAGGACCAGGAGGCGGGGTACGTCCGTGCGTGCGGCGTCAGGGAGCGGACGTGCGAATGTGCAGGCGTGGCGGCCGTGCGGGCGACGACCAGGCCGGCCGCCTTCGGTCATCACGAACCATCCGCAGCGGCCTCGGAGTTGGGATGAACCGTACGCCTGCGCGATGCGTCATCAACCTGTGAGGAAGCGGTGCCGCGAAATCCCTGCGGATCGACGCCCGGACGGCAACACTGGATTCCGACCGACTCATCATCACGGGGGACAGACATGACCACGACAGAGCGAAAGATCCCACCCATGTGCCAGCACCAACCACCTTGTCCGACCGCCGAATCCGCCGACCGGGAGTCCGCCCGCCTCCAGGCGCACCACCCGGAGCAGGGCTGGAGCCTGCTGTGCAACGGCGTGCTGCTCTTCGAGGACACCGGTGAGCTCCTGCCCGACGGCCAGATCATCGCCCCGCACCGCCCGCAGGGCGCCCACCAGGTGATGACCGCCGCCTGACGTACCACCCGGGCGGCCTGCCGCCACGCCCGGTGACATGAGGGGCCGGCTCGCACACATTCGATGCGCACCGGCCCCGACGCGTGTCCGGAACCGAAGGCACAGCGGCAGCGAAAGATTCGGTCACGACCTCGAAAACCTGCGGTGCCTCCCGTGCGCGGGCGCAGACGCGTCGGACACGGTGGGTCAGACGGCGGTCCGGTGGTCGAACCAGTCGACGTGGGCGCGGCCCTTCAGTGGCCTGCATCCGTGGCCTGCATCCCGATGACGCGTCCGGTGAAACCGCCCGCCCCCTCGCCGGACGGATACCACCCGTCGCTTTCGGCCGACTGCCGGCGGAACGACGCCTTCGCTTCGCCCCCACCGAGAAGGCCACGGTGTCCGGCCCGCCCGCCCCGATCCCCGGCGCCTGCCGCCCGGCGGCCGTCAGGCCGTCACAGTGGGTGCCACCGCCGATGTCGTACGGATCTCGACGACGAGCGTGATCGACCCCCGCGCCACGGACCGTCCCACGGGCCGCTGCCGCACCGGCCCGATCCGCACCACCACGCCACCACGCCACGGCCGACCGTTCCCGGGATCCGCACCGTCCACACCGTGCCCCGCAGCAGGTCGGCGCAGACAGTCGCCGATCTCGCCGGTGCGCGGCGCACGGGCGAAACCCCGCATCAGCGCCACGGCCACCGCCACACCCACACCCACACCCACGGCCGCGGAGACGAAATCTCCGCCGAGGGAAGCCGGGGGAAGGAGTGCAAGGAGCCGATGGCACCACCGCTGTGGGCCCACCACACCCGCGACGGCGGCTGTCCGCCATACGGCCCAACACACGACCGTGGCGACCCTCGCGGACGGACGCCGGTCGCCGGGTGCGCGGACACCGTCCGACATGGCCTTCTTAACGCAAGATTGATGCCCTCGGGCCCTGCGGTCCACGGGCCCGCGTGTCACGCTCTGCCTACGCTGGATCCGCCCTCCGCACGATGGCCGGAAACAGGGCTGAGCCGCACGTCAGGAGCACTCCCCGATGGCCACGACCGAGCACCCGCCCCCCAGTCGGCTGCGCGCCTGGATGCTGGAGGGCCTGTCCGACATGGGCAGGAAGGGCAGCCTGACGGGTCCCCACGCCGAACCGGAACCGACCCACCAGGGGCAGCGCTGGTGGCGGGTGATGTGCCTGACCGGTGTGGACTACTTCTCGACCCTCGGCTACCAGCCGGGCATCGCCGCCCTGGCGGCCGGTCTGCTCTCCCCGCTGGCGACGATCGTGCTGGTGATCGTCACGCTGGCGGGTGCCCTGCCGGTCTACCGGCGCGTGGCCGAGGAGAGCCCGCACGGCCAGGGCTCGATCGCGATGCTGGAGCGGCTGCTGTCCTTCTGGAAGGGCAAGCTGTTCGTCCTGACGCTGCTGGGCTTCGCGGCCACCGACTTCCTGATCACCATCACCCTGTCGGCCGCCGACGCCTCCACCCACCTGATCGAGAACCCGCACCTGAACAGCGTGCTGCACGGCCGACAGATGCTGATCACCCTGCTCCTCGTGGCCCTGCTCGGCGCGGTCTTCCTCAAGGGCTTCCTGGAGGCGATCGGCGTCGCCGTCGTGCTGGTCGGCGTCTACCTCGCGCTGAACCTCGTCGTCGTGATCACCGGCCTGTGGCACGTCGTCACCGCGGGCCATGTCGTCACCGACTGGACCAGCGCCCTGACCGCGGAGCACGGCAATGTCTTCGTCATGGTCGGACTGGCCCTGATCGTCTTCCCGAAGCTGGCGCTCGGCCTCTCCGGCTTCGAGACCGGCGTCGCCGTCATGCCGCATGTCCAGGGCGACCCGGCCGACACCGAGGAGCGTCCCACGGGCCGGATCAGGGACACCAGGAAGCTGTTGACCACCGCGGCCCTGATCATGAGCTGCTTCCTGATCGCCACCAGTCTCATCACCACGCTGCTCATCCCCGCGCCGGAGTTCAAGTCCGGCGGCCAGGCCAACGGCCGCGCGCTGGCGTACCTCGCGCACGAGTACCTCGGCAACGCCTTCGGCACGGTCTACGACGTTGCGACCATCGCGATCCTGTGGTTCGCGGGCGCCTCCGCGATGGCGGGTCTGCTCAATCTGATGCCGCGCTATCTGCCCCGCTACGGCATGGCCCCGCACTGGGCGCGCGCGGTACGCCCGATGGTCATCGTCTTCACCCTCATCGCCTTCCTGGTGACCTGGATCTTCAATGCCGACGTCGACGCGCAGGGCGGCGCCTACGCCACCGGTGTGCTGGTGCTGATCAGTTCCGCGGCGATCGCCGTGACCATCGCCTCGCGCAAGGCCGGGCAGCGCCGCTGGACGGTCGTGTTCGGGATCATCGCGACGGTGTTCCTCTACACGACCGTCGCCAATGTCATCGAGCGCCCCGACGGCGTGAAGATCGGCGCGTGCTTCATCGCCGGCATCATCCTGGTCTCGCTGCTGTCCCGGCTGGCCCGGGCCTTCGAGCTACGCGTGACCAGTGTGACGCTGGATGACATGGCGGAACGTTTCGTCAGGGACATGGCCAGCCGGAAGATCCGGTTCATCGCCAACGAGCCCGACCGGCGCGACAAGGCGGAGTACCGCGACAAGATCGAACAGATCCGCCAGGACAACGACCTGCCCGAGCAGGAGGACTTCGTCTTCGTCGAGGTGACGGTCACCGACCCGTCCGAGTTCGAGGCGGGCCTGACGGTGCACGGCGAGGTCCTGCACAACCGCTACCGTGTCCTGACCCTGGAATCCGCCTCCATCCCCAACGCCCTCGCCGCGCTCCTCCTCCATGTCCGGGACGGCACCGGGCGCACCCCGCACATCTACTTCGAGTGGACCGAGGGCAACCCCCTCGCCAACTTCCTGCGCTTCCTCCTGTTCGGCCAGGGCGAGGTCGCCCCGGTCACCCGCGAGGTGCTGCGCGAGGCCGAGCCGGACCGCGGCCGACGCCCGCGGGTCCACACGGGCTGACGGGAACGCCCGCGTCAGCGGGCCGTCAAGATGTGCCGGAACGGCGTCAGCGCCCTGTCAGCAGGAGATGTCGCGGCCGTCGGAGCGGCCTAGCGTGGGTTGTGTGGAACGTGGCACGGCACCCACTCCGACCGGCGACCGTCACTGGCGCAGCAGCGCCCGGCTGGCCGTGGCGTATGCGCTCGTCTTCGGTGCGCTGACGACGCTGACCGACTGGGAGGCCGGCACCCTCACCCCGGCGCGCGTGGTGCTGTGGCTCGTGCTCTCCACCGCCATCGGACTGCTCCTGACGCCGCCGCGCGTCGCCGCGGGCCGGGGCTGGCTCTCGGTGCGCGGACCGCTGTGCCGACGGGTGGTCCGCACGGACCAGCTGGTGGGTGTCCGTCAGTTCGACGGCGTCTCCTCGCACCTGGTGTTCCGGGACATCGACGGCCGGCGCCTCGAACTCGACCCCCGGGTCCTCGCCGCCAACCCGTTCCTCTGGCACGAGGTCGACACGGGACTGCGTCACTCGCTGCAGAGCGGCACCCTGCGCCAGGGCGTGGACGTGCTGCGCAGGCTGGAGCGGGCGATCGACGACGAGGAGGCCAGGGCCGTGCTCAAGGAGTCCGGGATGTCCTGACCCCGGCGCGCCGAACCCGCCGCCACCCGCCCGCCTGCGCCGTTGTGGGCCCGTGGCCCTATCGTGACCGGCATGCAGTCCTACACGATCGGCCAGGCGGCGCGGCTGCTCGGCGTGAGCCCGGACACCGCACGCCGCTGGGCCGACGCGGGCCGGATGGCGACCCACCGCGACGAGGCCGGACGGCGGCTCATCGACGGCAGGGACCTGGCCGCGTTCTCCGTCGAGCTGGCCAGGGCGGGCGCGGGCGACGAGGACACGTCGTACACCTCGGTACGCAACGCCTTCCCGGGGATCGTCACCGCGATCAAACTCGGTGATGTCGCGGCCCAGGTCGAGATCCAGGCGGGCCCGCACCGGCTGGTCTCGCTGCTGACCCGGGAGGCCGTCGAGGAACTGGGCCTGGAGGTCGGCATGGAGGCCACCGCCCGGGTGAAGTCGACGAACGTACACATCGACCGCATCTGAGGCGCGGCTCCACCCCATCAACCGCCCACCGAGCAGGAGTGCGCCCCGGCGGGACTGTACACGGCTGAGGTCTCCATGGCGCACCGATAGCGCCCATCCACCCGTATCCCGTTGATACCGCTGATGTGCCGCGCCCCGCACCGGTCCTGCGGGAGCACCAGCTGAGGTCCGTGCCGGGCGAGCGGGGTGTCGTAGATGGTGACGGCGAGCAGCACGGGCGCGTGGGCGAAGTCGGGGTCGATCTCGGCCCAGGACAGCAGCGCGTGGTGTCCGTCCGTGCCGTCGACGGCGATGAGGAAGCGCAGTCGGTCCTTGCGCCGCACGGGATCGAAGCCGGGGCCCGCGTCGGACAGGACGTCGTACAGCAGCGGACCGGCGAACCGGTGGTGCCGCGTTCCACTGGTGGCGCACTCGAAGCTGACCCGTACGCGGTGCTGTGGCCAGGCGAGCAGATCCGGCACCGTGAGGCGGACCGGCCGGGCCAGGTCGCCGGTCAGGGCGAGCTCGGCGAGCGTCACGTGCTACTCCTCCCGGATGACGGTACCCGCGGCGCGGTCCCGTACAAACGCACATGCGCACCTTGGTCCATCATTGTCCCAGCTCATGCGATGCGACAGAAGACTTACGCCTTGCAGATGCGGCAGTATCATCGCGGCACGGTACGACACGACACGGCTGTGGTGTGCGGCCGTGGCGGGGCGCGACAGCTTGTCCGAGGACGTGAAGGAGTAGACCCGTGATAACCCGTTCCGAGCGCCGGTCCCGGCGGATGCTGCAGGTGGTCGGCGCGGGAGCCGCCGCCCTGATGGTGCTGAGCGCCTGCTCCTCCTCGGACGACTCGTCGTCGCCCGCGGCGGGCTCCTCGTCCGGCTCCTCCTCGGCCTCGCCGAAACTGTCCGGCACGGTGACCGTGTTCGCCGCGGCCTCGCTGCAGGAGAGTTTCACCGAGCTGGGCGCCGACTTCGAGAAGCAGCACCCGGGCACCAAGGTCACCTTCAACTTCGGCGGCAGCGACACGCTCGCGGCGAGCATCACGGGCGGCGCGCCCGCCGATGTCTTCGCCGCCGCCAGCCCCAAGACAATGGCGATCGTGACGGACAAGGACGACGCGGCCAAAACCCCGGTCACCTTCGTCCGCAACCAACTGGAGATCGCCACCCTGCCGGGCAACCCCGACAAGGTCTCGTCCCTGAAGGACCTCACCCGGTCCGGTCTGAAGGTCGTCCTGTGCGACAAGACCGTGCCGTGCGGCGCCGCCGCTCAGAAGGCCCTGGCGGCCGGCAAGCTCAAGCTCACCCCGGTCTCCTACGAACAGGACGTCAAGAGCGCCCTGACAAAGGTGGAGTTGAAGGAGGCCGACGCCGCGATCGTCTACAAGACCGATGTGAAGGCCGCGGGCGACAAGGTCGACGGCGTGGACTTCCCCGAGTCGGCCGAGGCCGTCAACGACTATCCGATCGCCCTGCTCAAGAACGCGCCCAACGCCGAGGCGGCCGAGGCGTTCATCGCGCTCGTGCGTTCCACCGAGGGCCAGCGGGTGCTGAGCGAGGCCGGGTTCCTCAAGCCGTGACCCGGCGCGACCGGTCCGGTGCCGCGACCCCCACCGCGAAGGGCGGGCCGCGGCGCCGGGGCGCCCGCGCGCCGGGTCGGCGCGGGGTGCCGCTGCCGCTCCTGCTGCCCGGCGTCGTGGCCCTGGCGTTCCTGCTGCTGCCCCTGCTCGCCCTGCTCGTCCGGGCCCCGTGGGGCAGCCTGCCGGAGCTGCTGAGCAGCACCGAGGTGTGGCAGGCGCTCCAGCTGTCGCTGACCACGGCGACCGCGGCGACCGGAGTGAGCCTGGTCCTGGGCGTGCCGCTGGCCTGGCTGCTGGCCCGCACCGACTTCCCCGGCCGCGGTGTCGTACGCGCCCTGGTCACCCTGCCGCTCGTCCTTCCGCCGGTGGTCGGCGGCGTGGCCCTGCTCCTCGCCCTGGGCCGCAACGGCGTCGTCGGCGCAGGGCTGGACTCCTGGTTCGGCATCACGCTGCCGTTCACCACGACGGGCGTGGTGATCGCCGAGGCATTCGTCGCGATGCCGTTCCTCGTCATCAGCGTCGAGGGCACGCTGCGCGCCGCCGACCCGCGCTTCGAGGAGGCGGCCACCACCCTGGGCGCCTCCCGGTTCACCGCGTTCCGCCGGGTCACGCTGCCACTGATCGCCCCCGGCATCGCGGCGGGCGCGGTCCTGGCCTGGGCCCGCGCGCTCGGCGAGTTCGGCGCGACCATCACGTTCGCCGGCAACTTCCCCGGCCGCACCCAGACCATGCCGCTCGCGGTCTATCTGGCCCTCCAGAACGATCCCGAGGCGGCCATCGCGCTCAGCCTGGTCCTGCTCGCCGTCTCGATCGCGGTACTGGCGGGTCTGCGGGACCGCTGGCTGACCACACCGTGACGTTCCCCTCCGCCGCCGTCCGCTCGCGCCCCCGGCCATGCGCGACCGTGCGCGACCGTGACGGCGTCCCGAAGCGTCGGTCCCGGGAACGATTCCGATGCGGTCCCGCGGCGTACGACCGTACGATCGCCGGTACGAGCGGCATCCGTACCGACCAGGCCCCATCGCACCACGTCCCCACCGCACCGGCCCTCACCCGACCAGGCCCCGCCCCACCGCCTGCCCACCGCGCCGCCCTCACCCGGCCGACCGGGGCGTCCGCCCGGCCGACCGCCACGCCCGCCGGTCCGGTCCTGCCCGGCACGGTCCTGCGCCCGCCGACCCCTGGATGTGCACCCCATGCCGGACATCGACGACACCACGGCCGACCTTGTCGCCGAAGGTACCCGCGGTGACGGGCTCGACGCCCGGCTCGTCGTCGATCGCGGTTCCTTCCGCCTCGACATCGCTCTGCGGGCCGCACCCGGAGACGTCGTCGCCCTGCTCGGGCCCAACGGCGCCGGAAAGACCACGGCCCTGCGCGCCCTCGCCGGTCTCGTCCCGCTCACCGGCGGCCATCTGCGACTGGACGGCGCCGCCCTCGACCGCACGGCCCCGGAGTCACGTCCCGTCGGCGTCGTCTTCCAGGACTACCTGCTCTTCCCGCACCTGTCCGCCCTGGACAACGTGGCCTTCGGCCCCCGCTGCCAGGGCGCGACCAAGGCCGAGGCCCGGGCCCTCGCCGCCGCCTGGCTGGACCGGATGGGCCTCGCCGAACACGCGGGCGCCAGGCCCCGCTGTCTCTCCGGCGGCCAGGCCCAGCGGGTCGCCCTGGCCCGAGCCCTGGTCACCAGCCCCCGCCTGCTGCTCCTCGACGAGCCGCTGGCCGCCCTCGACGCCCGCACCCGGCTGGAGGTACGGGCCCGACTGCGCCGCCACCTCGCCGAGTTCGAGGCGGTCGCCGTCCTGGTGACGCATGACCCACTGGACGCCATGGTGCTGGCCGACCGGCTCGTCGTGGTCGAGCACGGCCGCGTGGTCCAGGAGGGCTCCCCCACCGACATCGCCCGCCGTCCGCGCACGGACTACATCGCACAGCTGGTCGGCCTCAACCTCTACCAGGGCCGGGCCGAGGGGCACACGGTACGGCTGGACGGCGGGGCGGCCATCACCACGACCGAGGACCTGTCGGGTCCGGTCTTCGTGGCCTTCCCGCCGAGCGCCGTCACCCTCCACCGGGACCGCCCCACCGGCTCCAGCGCCCGCAACCTGTGGCGCTGCGAGGTGGCCGGCCTGGAGACCCACGGCGACCAGATCCGCGCCGCCCTGACCGGCGAACTTCCCCTCGCTGCCGACCTCACCACGGTCGCCGCCGCGGAGCTGGACCTGCACCCGGGCGCACCGGTCTGGGCGACGGTCAAGGCGACCCAGACCCACGCCTACCCGGCCTGATCCACCGACTGCGGCTACGGTGGGGACCGCCAAAAACCCTTAACCCCACAATCCCCCACATCCTGCGAGGCGTTCCCATGAGCCTGAGCATCCGCAACCAGCTCCCCGGCACCGTCACCGCCGTCACCCCGGGGGAGGCGATGGCCACGGTGAAGGTCCGCCTCACCGGCGGTCAGGACCTGACCGCCGCGATCACCCTGGAGGCGGCCGAGGACCTCGGCCTGGCCACGGGCTCCGCCGTGCGCGCCCTGGTGAAGTCGACGGAGGTGGCCCTGGCCACCGCGCCGGTCGAACGCGTCTCGATCCGCAATCAGCTGCCCGGTACGGTCACCGGCATCGCCGTCGGCGGCGCGATGGCCTCCGTGAAGATCGCGGTCGAGGGCGGCGCGCTGACCTCGGCCATCACCAGTGAATCCGTCACCGACCTGGGTCTGTCGGCGGGCTCCTCCGTCTTCGCACTGATCAAGTCGACCGAGGTGTCACTGGCAACAGCCTGAGCACGCCCTGGCCGATGCGGTCGGCCTGCCGCCGTGGCGATACGGTCGGCCTGCCGCCGTGGCCAGTGGGTCCGGTTGCCGCCGTGGCCGATGCCGACGGCTTGCTGCCCTCGCCGGTGCGGTCGGTTTGCGACGGGCATATGTGAGGGCTCCCGCCCGGGCCTCGGGCGGGAGCCTTCACACGTTCGCTCGGCTAGTCCTCGTACGCGTCCAGCGGCGGGCAGGAGCAGACCAGGTTCCGGTCGCCGAATGCCTGGTCGATCCGGCGGACCGGAGGCCAGTACTTGTCGGCGGCCGAGACACCGGCCGGGAAGAGCGCCTCCTGACGGCTGTAGGGGTGCGCCCACTCGCCGCCGAGCGCCGCCGCGGTGTGCGGGGCGTTGCGCAGCGGGTTGTCGTCGGCGGGCCACGCGCCGGAGCCGACCTTCTCGATCTCCGCGCGGATCGCGATCATCGCCTCGCAGAACCGGTCCAGCTCGGTCAGGTCCTCCGACTCGGTCGGCTCGATCATCAGCGTGCCAGCCACCGGGAACGACATCGTCGGCGCGTGGAAGCCGTAGTCGATCAGCCGCTTGGCCACGTCGTCCACGCTCACACCGGTCGCCTTGGTCAGCGGGCGCAGATCGATGATGCACTCGTGCGCGACCAGGCCGCCGGGACCGGTGTAGAGGACCGGGTAGTGGGGCTCCAGGCGCTTGGCGATGTAGTTGGCGGACAGCACGGCCACCTGTGTGGCCCGCTTCAGCCCCTCGCCGCCCATCAGCCGGACGTACGCCCACGAGATGGGCAGGATCCCCGCGGAGCCCCACGGCGCGGCCGAGAGGGGTCCGACGCCCGTCTCCGGACCGGCGGCGGGCTGCAGCGGGTGGTTCGGCAGGTACGGCGCCAGGTGCGAGCGCACGCCCACCGGACCCACTCCGGGACCGCCGCCGCCGTGCGGGATGCAGAACGTCTTGTGCAGGTTGAGGTGCGAGACGTCACCGCCGAAGTGGCCCGGCTTGGCGAGCCCGACCAGCGCGTTGAGGTTGGCGCCGTCCACGTACACCTGGCCGCCCGCCTCATGGACCTGGGCGCAGATGTCGGCGACGTGCTCCTCGAACACGCCGTGCGTGGACGGGTAGGTGATCATCAACACGGCCAGCTCGTCGCGGTGCTGCTCGATCTTCGCCCGCAGATCCGCACTGTCGATCTCGCCGTCCTCGGCGGTCTGCACGACGACGACCTTCAGGCCGGCCATCACGGCGCTCGCGGCGTTGGTGCCGTGCGCGGAGGACGGGATGAGGCACACGACGCGACGCTCGTCGCCGTTGGCGCGGTGGTAGCCCCGCACGGCCAGCAGACCGGCCAACTCACCCTGCGAACCCGCGTTGGGCTGGAGCGAGACCCTGTCGTACCCGGTGATCTCGGCAAGCCGCTCCTCCAGCTCGCGGATCAGCGTGAGATAGCCCTGCGCCTGTCCGGCGGGCGCGAAGGGATGCAGCTGACCGAACTCGGGCCAGGTCACCGGCGTCATCTCGGTGGTGGCGTTGAGCTTCATCGTGCAGGAGCCCAGCGGGATCATGCCGCGGTCCAGCGCGTAGTCACGGTCGGCCAGTCTGCGCAGGTAGCGCAGCATCGCGGTCTCGGAGCGGTGCTGGTGGAAGACGGGGTGGATGAGGAACGCGTCGGTGCGCAGCAGCGCCTTCGGAAGCGTGTCCTCGGTGACCGCGTCCAGCGCCCCGACGTCGCCCCGCACGCCGAAGGCGGACCACACGGCGCCGAGGCGGTCCCGGGTGGTCGTCTCGTCGCAGGCGATCGAGACATGGTCGCTGTCGACCAGGCGCAGGTTGACGCCGTGCTCGCGCGCGGCGGCCACGATCTGCGCGGCGCGGCCCTCTGCCCGGACCGTCAGCGTGTCGAAGTACGCGCCGTGCACGGTCTCGAACCCGCCGCCGACCAGACCCGCCGCGAGGATCGCGGCGTACCGGTGGGTGCGCTGTGCGATGGTCCGCAGCCCCTCGGGACCGTGGTGGACGGCGTACATGCCGGCCATCACCGCGAGCAGCACCTGCGCGGTGCAGATGTTGCTGGTGGCCTTCTCACGCCGGATGTGCTGCTCACGGGTCTGCAGGGCGAGCCGGTATGCCTTGTGCCCGTCGGCGTCGACGGAGACGCCGACGAGGCGGCCCGGCAGGCTGCGCGCGAACTTCTCGCGCACGGCCAGGTAGCCGGCGTGCGGCCCGCCGAAGCCCATGGGCACGCCGAAGCGCTGGGTCGTGCCGACGGCGATGTCCGCACCCAGCTCGCCCGGCGACTTCAGCAGCGTCAGGGCGAGCAGATCGGCGGCGACGATGACGAGCGCGCCGAGTTCATGGGCTCGCTCCACGACCGGCTCGATGGCGCGCACGGCTCCGGAGGCACCGGGATACTGGATCAGTACGCCGTTGATCTCCCGCCCGGCGATCTCGGCCGGGATGCCCTCGCTGAGGTCGGCGACGACGACCTCCACGCCGGTCGGTTCGGCACGGGTCCGGATCACGGCGATGGTCTGCGGCAGCGTGTCCGCGTCGACCAGGAAGAGGCCCTTCTTGTTCTTGCCCATGCGCCGGCACAGGGCCATCGCCTCGGCCGCGGCCGTGCCCTCGTCGAGGAGGGAGGCACCGGAGGTGGGCAGTCCGGTGAGGTCGGCGACCATGGTCTGGAAGTTCAGCAGGGCTTCGAGCCGCCCCTGTGAGATCTCCGGCTGGTAGGGCGTGTAGGCCGTGTACCAGGCCGGGTTCTCCATGACGTTGCGCAGGATCACGGGCGGCGTGAAGGTGCCGTAGTAGCCGAGCCCGATCATCGAACCGAGGACCTGGTTACGGTCGGCGAGGGAGCGCAGTTCGGCGAGCACCTCTGCCTCGGTACGCGCGCCCGGCAGGTCGAGCCCGTCGGCGTTCTTGATCACATCCGGTACGGCGGCAGCGGTCAGCTCGTCGAGCGAGCCGTAGCCGACCTGCGCGAGCATCTTGGCCCGCGCCTCCTGGTCGGGCCCGATATGCCGCTGCTCGAAGGGGGTGCCCTGTTCGAGCTCGGAGAGCGGAGTGCGAGGGGCGGTCATGTGCGGGGGCCTCCTGGTCTGACGCGACCTTCGAGGGGCGCCCCGGCGCGGGCACCCCGACGGCCTCCCCCTCTGTCATCTCGACCTGAGAGCTTCACCGCGTCACCCGAGGGTGCGCGGCTTTCCCCGTCGGTGAGAGCGGGGGCCGTCGACACCCGCCCTGCTTTCCAGAGTGACCTCGTCCGTGCGGTACGTGAGCCTGAGAGATTCCGGGGAGGATTTGCTCCTTCGGCGCCTCCGACGATGTCCGGAGGACTCTCCCGCACGGGATCAGCAGCCGCTTGTCAGCGTACCAGCGAGGTCAACGGCGAGGGCTTCGAGTGGCCGCCTCCTCGAATCTGCTCTTTTGTAGTGCTTACGAATGATTTGCGACCTTGAGGAGGGCCCGTGCAGACCGACATCGATCCGCGCAACCTGATCGGCCGCAAGGCGTTCGACCGCAACGGCACCAAGATCGGCACCATCGACGAGGTCTATCTCGACGATGCCACGGGAGTGCCGGAGTGGGCGGCCATACGGACCGGCCTGTTCTCCAGGGACGCCTTCGTCCCCCTTGAGCCGAGCGAGTTGATCGAGGGCACCCTGCATGTCCCCTTCGACCGCGCCCTCATCAAGGACGCCCCCGACTTCGGCGTGGGCCGCCATCTCTCCCCCGATCAGGAACTCCAGCTCTACCACCACTACGGCCTGGACGTGGCCGCACAGCCCCCACACCCCGACCACGACTTCGGCAAGCTGGCGGGCCGGGACGAACCCTGACGCCCCCGTCGGCACCCACCCCACCCCTGTACGGCCCAACGCCCCCACCCGTTTGTGCACACGCCCCTTTCATCCCCTCGCACTTCAACCGTTCAACCGGTCACACCGAAGCACCCCCACTTCCTCACTCGCACCGACTCGGCCGCAGCCGCGTCCGGCCCCCGGATCCCCCGCCCCGGCTGCCCCGCATATGCAACGCCTCCGCCCGTCTGGACGCCGAGGCCGCCGGGGGCGCGCCGACGGCAGGGCGCGCCGGTCGTCGCTGTGCCGTTCACCCACGGCCCTTCCCCCCGGCTCACTCCCGGGCGAAGGGCCGACGCCTGGCCGCCCCGCAACGACAGCGCCAGACCCGCCCGGCGCACGCAGTGAAGGCACACCCACCACAGCCCGCAGTCCGACGGCCCCAGCCCCCGATACGGCAGACGGCAGGCCGGAGACCGCAGAGGCCAGACAGCGCCAAGGATGGGCCTCGAACACACCCAGCACCCCGGCGGCCCGGCCATCGGCACTCCGCCCCGCCCCGGGGCTCTGGAGGATCCCGCTGCCCCCGCCGCCCTGCAGCGCCGGCTGCTGGCCGGCCGCCGGCACACCAGGACTCCCGCCGGACTCGTCCCCATACCGGACTCGTCCCCATAGCCGAATAGCCGACGACCCGGCCCACGCGGCCTACTTCCCTCCCGGGACCGGATGGCGCTACTCCAACACCGACTACCTCCTGTCCGACCTGCTCATCCAGTCCAGAAGGCGACCGGTCACGCCTACGGCCAGGAACCCCGCATCAGCCGTTCCCTCGCACCCCGGCCGGTCCCACCCCCGGTCTTCCTCCACCCCCCTCCGCTTCCCCAGGCACCAGCGGCAGCGGATCCGCCGGCTCCAGACCGGGATCGTCGACCCGGAACGTCCGCACCCGCCCCGGTTCCGATCCCGGGGTCTCGAATCGCACCGTCACCCGCCCCAGACCGCTGCCCTGTACCCAGCCGTGCCCGAGCTCGGTGTGCCGCACGTCGTGCCCCGCGGGCCACTGCCGCTCGGCGGCCGTCGGCCGCTCCTCGACGGGGTCGGTCACGGTCTCCTCCGGCGCCGCGTCGGCCGGCTCCCCCGCCGCCTGCGCGAACAGGTCCTCCTGCGTGTAGTCGGCGAGGCCGGAGACGCCCACCCCGAGCAGTCGCACCCCGCCCGTCGTATCCACCGAGTCCAGCAGTCGGGCCGCCGCCTCCCGCACCACTGCGGGATCGTCCGTCGGTCCCCGCAGCGTCTCCGATCGGGTCAGCGTGGAGAAGTCGTACCGCCGCACCTTCAGCACGATGGTCCGCCCCGACAGCCCCGCCCCGCGCAGCCGCCGCACGCACCGGTCGGCCAGCCGCTGCACCTCCAGGCCGACCCGGACCCGATCGTGGATGTCCACGTCGTACGTGTCCTCGACGGACACCGACTTGGTCTCCCGTTCGGCCACCACGGGCCGCTCGTCGTGTGCCAGCGCCATCGCGTACAACGAGTGCCCATGGGCCTTGCCCAGCAGCCGCACCAGCTCGTCCTCGCCCGCCTCGGCGATCTCCTCGACCGTGGCGATCCCGGCCCGCCGCAGATGGTCCCCGGTGGCCGGCCCCACCCCCGGCAGGGTCCGCACCGGCATGGGGCCGAGCAGCGCGCGCTCCGTGCCCGGTTCGATCAGCACCAGGCCGTTCGGTTTGGCCTGCTCGGAGGCGATCTTCGCGAGCATCTTGGCGGCGGCGAGCCCCACCGAGCCGGTGAGCCCGGTGACGGCCCGTATGTCCGCGCGCAGCTTCACCCCGGCCAGCCGCGCCGACCCCTCGTCCCAGGCCGTCCCCCCGGCCTCCAGGTCCACGAACGCCTCGTCCAGGCTGAGCGGCTCCACCAGCGGGGACAGCTCCCGCAGCAGCGCCATCACCTGCTCGCTGATCGAGCGGTACAGCCCGAAACGCGGAACGAGACAGGCGGCGTTGGGGGCCAGTCGGCGCGCTTGGGCCATGGGCATCGCCGAGCGGACCCCGAAGGCCCGTGCCTCGTACGAGGCGGTGGCGACCACCCCGCGTGGTCCGAGCCCGCCCACGATGACGGCCTTCCCGCGCAGGCTCGGCTTGGACGCCTGCTCCACCGAGGCGAAGAAGGCATCCATGTCGAGATGCAGGATCGTGGGCGTGTTCCTCACATGTCCGATGCTGCACCACGCCACTGACATTGATGCTGATACTCAGGTTCCGGTGATCGTGGCCCAGCCACTGACTGACGCCCTGCTGGGTTGTCTTCCCGTTGTTCTGCCCGGT
>NZ_JBSGBN010000173.1:0-17406 GCF_053601275.1 Streptomyces sp. NPDC004752
GGGCCGCCGAGAGCGCCGCCCCGCGCCGTCCGCCGCGCCACGGGCTCGGCCCGATCGCTCCGCTCGCCCCGATCGCCGTGCGTACCGCCCTCGGCTGCGCCCTCGCCGGATACGCCTCCCTCGCCCTCGGTGTCGGCCGCCCCTACTGGGCCCTGGTCACCGCGGCCGCCCTCTACCAGGCCAATGTCACCCTCACCTGGCGGCGTGGCATCCAGCGCGTCGTAGGCAACCTCGTCGGCGTCCTGGTCTTCGCCGCGATCGTGCCCGTCGCCCATTTCCACCCGCTGGCCCTGGTGCTGTGCTGCCTCGCCTTCGCCTTCGGCGCCGAGGCCCTGATGGGCCGCAACTACTGGCTCGGCAGCGTCTGTGTCACCCCGATGGCGCTGCTAGTCACCGAGTTCGCCCGGACACAGGACTCCGCGGAGCTGATCACCGAACGGGTGCTGGACACCCTCGTCGGTGCCCTGCTCGGATTCGCGGCGGCCGTCGTCGTCACCAACCGCCGCGCCGGCGACCGTGTCGAGCCTGCGCTGGCCGCCGTCGAGCGGGCCCGGGAGCGCGCCGCGCGACTGCTCGCCGAGCCACGGCCCGCACCCCGCGAACTGGAGGCGGCCCGCCGCGCGCTCGCCGGTGCCCTGGCCGACCTGTGGGCCACGGTGGACGCCGCGTCCGGCGAGTGGTGGCAACGGGCCCTGCCCCAGGAGAGGGTCATGCGCGCCGAGCAGTGCGCACACCGTACGCTCGCCGCGACGGTAGGGCGCCAGGGGCGACACGCCGGAACGGGCCCGAACACCGAGCAGCCGGCCCGGCGGCCGGGGACGGTGCCGCCGACCCGGACCACAGCGACAACGGAGGACGTACGGCCATGACGGCGACCAACGCACGACCCGCGGCCGGGAACGACGCGGCGGGCGGGACGGACGCGGCGGGCGGCGACACCGTCGCCGCGGTCGTGCGGCAGTGGCGGACCGTCCACCCCGACCTGGACACCGGCCCCATGGAGGTGATCGGCCGCATCAACCGCTGTGCCGCCCTGCTCCAGCAGGCCGAGGACGCGCCGCTGCGCCGGGCCGGCCTCAGCCGCCCCGAGTTCGACCTGCTCGGCGCGCTGCGCCGCACCGGGCACGAGCTGACCCCGAGCGAGCTGGCCCGGGAGACCTACTCCTCGGGCGCCGCCGTCACCAAACGCCTCAAGCAGCTGACCGAACGCGGCCTGGTCGAGCGGCGCGGCGACACCCGGGACCGCCGCGTCGCCCACGTCCGCCTCACCGACGCCGGACGGGCCCTGGTCGACGGCATCCTGCCCGAGCAGCTCGCCTACGAGACGGCCGTCCTGTCCGTCCTCGCCCCCGAGCGCCAGGGCGAACTGGCCGGGCTGCTGGCCGAGTTGCTGAGCCGTCTGGAGGGCCGAGCGGGCGCCCTGCGCGCCTGACCCCCGGTCACGGCTGCGCGTCCCGGATCCCCGGCCGGTAGCGGAGGGGGTGGTCCGCCGGTACCTGGACCAGGACGATCCGGATGCCGTCCGGGTCGGTGATCCACGTCTCGATCAGGCCCCACGGCTCCCGCACCGGCGGGCGGACGACCTGTACGCCCCTCGCGCACAGTTCCGCGTGCGCCGCCGCCGCGTCGTCGACCTGGAGCCACAGCTGCAGCGCCGGGGATGGCGGGGTCTCGGACCGCCCGGAGACCTCCAGGAAGCCGCCGCCGAGGAAGTAGACCGTCCCGCGCTCCGGGCCCGTGCCGAACTCGCGGTAGACGGCGAGGCCGAGCTGCTCGCCGTAGAAGACCCGGGAACGCTCGGGATCGGTGGGCCGCAGAAGTGTCCGACTGCTGAGTACATGCACCATGCGCCCGCAGCTTAGGGCCTGTCGTCGCATTCCCGTGGTCGCCCGGAGGGCGGCCCTGCGGCGTCATGGGGGTACCTCCCGCGCGAGCGCAGCCGAGCGTGGGGGAGCGTGCTCTCGGTGTGCCGGGCGGAAGTGCTCGTACTGGACGTACTTGGGCTTTCGTCCGGTGCGGCGAGAGTGCGTGCCTGGGGGCACCTTCCAGCGGTAGCTGGGGGAGGGTCGCGGGGCTGGGGGCACCTCCCGGCCGAAGGCTGGGGGAGGGAATGTGGCGACAGGCCCTGGCGGCAGGGTTACCCTCGGCCGTGCCGAGCCGCACCCCGGATCGAAAGGCCCCTGCCCATGGACATCACCGCCACCGGACTCACCTTCCGTGACGCCACCGACGCCGACGTGGACATCCTGGTCGCGCTGATCGAATCGGCGTACCGCGGCGACGCCGGCCGGGCCGGGTGGACCACCGAGGCGGACATCCTGGAGGGGCAGCGCACCGACCCCGAGGGCGTGCTGGAGGTGATCAAGTCGCCCGGCAGCAGACTGCTGACGGTGTGGCGGGAGGACCGGGCGGTCGCCTGCTGCCAGCTCGAACACCGCGGCGACCACGCCTACTTCGGCATGTTCGCGGTCAGCCCCGGCCGACAGGGCGCGGGCCTCGGCAAGCTGGTCCTCGCGGAGGCGGAGCGACGGGCCCGCGAGACCTGGGCCGTCACCGAGATGCATATGACGGTGATCTCCGTGCGCGAGGACCTCATCGCCTGGTACGAGCGCCGCGGCTACCGCCGTACGGGACGGATGACGCCGTTCCCGTACGGCGACGAGCGCTTCGGCATCCCGCTCCGCGCCGACCTCCGGTTCGAGCTGCTGGTCAAGGAACTCGCCTGACCCTCACGCCGTGAACCGGCCGGTGCGCTTGATCTGTGGATAGTCGGTCGTCGCGGCGTCCAGCTCCAGGGCCCGCACCAGCCGCAGGTGCTCCTGCGTGTTCACCACCCAGCCGACGATTCTCAGGTCCGCCTTGCGGGCGTGCTCCACGACCTCCAGGGTCAGCCGCCGGATGTCGAGGCAGACGGTGGTGGCACGGGCCTCGACGGCGCGCTCCACGACGTCCGTGCCGTAGCGGCCGGCGATGAGCGCGGTGCGCACGCCCGGCACCAGCCGGGCGATCTCGGTGATCGCCTCGTCGTGGAACGAGGAGACCTCCACCCGGGAGACCAGGTCCCGCCGGAGCATCACCTCGGCCAGTGCGCGGGCCGCCGCCACGTCCTTGATCTCGGCCTGCAGGGGCGCCTGCACGGCGTCCAGGACCTCCTCGAACACCGGGACGCGCTCGCCGCGGCCCGCGTCGAGCGTGCGCAGCTCGGCGAGGGTCTTCTCGGCGATCGGGCCGGTGCCGTCGGTCGTGCGGTCCACCTCCGCGTCGTGCATGACGACGAGGGCACCGTCCTTGCTCAGGTGCAGATCGAGTTCGATGGCGTCGAGGCCGGCCTGCTGGGCGGCGACGAAGGAACGGAGGGTGTTCTCGGGCTCGACACCCATCACTCCGCGGTGACCGATGGTAAGGAGATTCAAGGTTCGACTCGCTTTCCGTCGACGGCGGCTCGGCACACGCGCGGACCGGACGGACGTCGTTGTCCACGCGGCGGAATCGCAGCCTAACCGCCGGGTCTGCCGTTGAACCCCTGCGTACACGGGGGATCGGGGTGACGGGCGGGGCGGTTCCCGGGCCGTACCCCCGGGTGGCCGTCACCCTGGCGTGGGCGAGTCCGCCATGGAGTTGACCGGCCGGATCCTTGCCCCGCGCATCCGCGTCCTTGTCCTGTGGATTCGCGACCCTGTCCTGTGGGTCCGCCCCGCCGACCGTGTGCCGGACCGCTGCACGGCGCGAAAGTGAGCGTCCTCGCGGTTTCTCGCAGTAAAAAAAACGGTGACCACGCGGTGCCGCAGGATAATTTCCTGAGACGCCCCTTGCTGGGAGAAACCCCGGATGCATACGGTGTCCTTACGCGAGGTTCTCCCGTGGAGGATGGGACATGACGGAAATTCTTGTGCAGGTGGATGCGGGAGACCAGGTTCCTCCGGCGGTCAGGGTGATCGAGCACCCGGCGTGGCCCGTACTCAAGGACGCCGTGGAACGGATTCGGCCCTGGCAGTCCAAGGACGGTTCGATCGACTTCGACGCGGAGGGCGCCCCGGGCCGGGCGGACGCCGAAGAGGCCGTGCGCCGCGTCGTCGGCGCCGTCGAGCGGTTGTCCCCGCTGCTGCCGCACGACGCCGCCTACCACCAGGCGCTCGTCCAGGACCTGCGCCGCTGGGCCGACGACGGCTTCCGGGTGCCCGACTTCCTCGACTCGCTGCTGGTCTTCCAGCCCGCCGCGCAGCGCGCCGACGGCCTCCAGCACCTGGTCGTCTTCCCGATGTACACGCAGAACGGCAACCCGGACCGCAACCTGGAGGCGGTCGTGCTGCGCATGGTCTGGCCCGACTGGCTGGCCGAACTGGAGCGCACCCGCTACGACAACCCGCTGTTCTGCGGCATCACCTTCGAGGACTTCACGGCGGGCTACGACACCAACTCGGCCGTCCTCTTCCCCGAGACCATCGCCGTGCGCGAGGCACCGGAACGGTTCTCCTGGGGTGGCATCTTCTGCGACCGCGAGGCCGCCCGCTTCCGCCGTGTGACCGCCGCGGCCGTCGACCTGCTCGGCCTTCAGCTGCCCGAGGACGTCGCCGCGCTGGTGCACGACCAGAAGCGCTGCGAGGAAGCCTTCGTACTGTGGGACATGGTGCACGACCGCACCCACAGCCACGGCGACCTGCCGTTCGACCCGTTCATGATCAAGCAGCGGCAGCCGTTCTGGATGTACGGCCTCGAAGAGCTGCGCTGCGACCTCACCGCCTTCAAGGAGGCCGTGGAGCTCCAGGCCGACGGCGTTCCGCAGGCCCGGGACGTGCAGTACGCGGTGCTCTTCGACCGTATGTTCCGCTTTCCGGTCACCGGCGAGCGCGTACGCAACTACGACGGCCTCGGCGGCCAGCTCCTCTTCGCCTATCTGCACCGCCACGACGTCGTCCGCTGGACCGACAACAAGCTCTCCATCGACTGGGAGCGCGCCCCGCGGATCACCAACCAGCTGTGCGCCGAGATCGAGAAGCTCTACCGCGACGGCATCGACCGCCCCAAGCTGGTCCACTGGTTCGCGGGCTACGAACTCGTCTCCGCCTACCTCGCCCCGCACCCGGGCTCCAAGTGGGCCAAGGGCCCGGACGCCCTCGACCTGACCCTGCCGCCGCGCAAACTCGTGGATGACGTGCTTCCGGACGAGTTTCCGCTGAGCATGTTCTATGAGGCGTTGTCCAAGAAGCTGAAGAATGTGATCGCCTCCACCCGGGGCATCACCGCGGACGGCACCGAGCGGGTCGCCGCGTGAGCGACACAGTGGACGCTCGGCAGGCTCAGCAGGCTCAGGAGGCGAAGATGGGGAACGGGAACGGGGCACTGAGCGGTGCGGTCATCGCGGTGGCGGGCGCGGGCGGACCCGCCGGCCGGGCGACGCTGCGCAGGCTCGCCGAGGCGGGGGCGACGGTCGTCGGGGCGGACAACGACCCGGAGCGGCTCTCCGAGGCCGTGGACGCGGCCCGCTACGCCTCCGGCGGCGCCACCGTCACCGGGGACACCGTGGACCTGCTCGATCTGCAGTCCACCCGCGACTGGGCCACCCACATCGAGAAGGACTTCGGCCGGGTCGACGGACTGGTGCACCTCGTCGGCGGCTGGCGCGGCAGCGAGACCTTCACCAAGACCAGCCTCGACGACTGGGACTTCCTCGAACTGCTGCTCATCCGCACCGTGCAGCACACCTCCCTCGCCTTCCACGAGGCGCTCCAGCGCAGCGAGCGCGGCCGGTACGTGCTGATCAGCGCCGCCGGTGCCAGCAGGCCCACCGCGGGCAACGCGGCCTACGCCGCCGCCAAGGCCGCCGCCGAGGCATGGACCCTGGCCATGGCCGACTACTTCCGCAAGGCCGGGGGCGCCGAGGGGCCGACGTCGGCCGCTGTCATCCTGGTGGTGAAGGCGCTGGTGCACGAGGCGATGCGCGCCGAACGCCCCAACGCGAAGTTCGCGGGCTTCACGGACGTCGATGACCTGGCCGAGGCCATCGCCGGGAGCTGGAGCAGGCCCGCCGCCGAAGTGAACGGACACCGTCTGTGGCTGACCGAGAAGCCGTGAACCCGCCCAGGACCGATGCCCGTCGCCATCACGACCCGCAGGTCCGCGGTTTCGCCAGTGACAACTACGCCGGGGCGCACCCCGAGGTGCTCGCGGCCCTGACGCTGGCCAACGGCGGCCATCAGGTCGCTTATGGCGAGGACGCCTACACCGAGAACCTCCAGCGGATCGTCCGCAGCCACTTCGGGCCCACGGCGGAGGCATTCCCGGTCTTCAACGGCACCGGCGCGAACGTCGTCGCGCTCCAGGCGGTCACCGACCGCTGGGGCGCGGTGATCTGCGCCGAGAGCGCGCACATCAACGTCGACGAGGGCGGCGCCCCCGAGCGGATGGCCGGACTCAAGCTGCTCACCGTGCCCACGCCGGACGGCAAGCTCACGCCGGAGCTGATCGACCGGCAGGCGTATGGCTGGGACGACGAGCACCGGGCGATGCCGCAGGCCGTCTCGATCACCCAGAGCACGGAACTGGGCACCGTCTACACCCCCGGCGAGGTCCGCGCGATCTGCGAGCACGCCCACGCGCACGGCATGACGGTGCACCTGGACGGGTCCCGGCTGGCCAACGCGGCGGCGTCCCTGGACGTGCCCATGCGGGCCCTGACCAATGCCGCCGGTGTCGACATCCTCTCCCTGGGCGGGACGAAGAACGGTGCCGTGTTCGGCGAGGCGGTCGTCGTCATCAACCAGGACGCCGTGCGCCACATGAAGCACATACGCAAGATGTCCATGCAGCTCGCCTCCAAGATGCGGTTCGTCTCGGTGCAGTTGGAGGCGCTGCTCGCCAAGGACTTGTGGCTGCGCAACGCGCGGCACGCCAACGAGATGGCGCAGCGGCTCGCCGCGGGCGTGCGCGCCGTGCACGGGGTGGAGATCTGTCATCCGGTGCAGGCCAACGGTGTCTTCGCCAGGCTGCCGCACGAGGTGGGGGAGCGGCTGCAGAAGCGGTTCCGGTTCTATTTCTGGGACGAGGCGGCCGGTGTCGTGCGCTGGATGTGCGCCTTCGACACCACCGAGGAGGACGTGGACGCGTTCGTGGCAGCGCTCAAGGAGGAGATGGCCCATACGCATCAGTAGGCCGAGGTGATGCCCGGGGACGCGGTCGGATACATGGGGCAGCCGCCCGGTCCGGCCGCGGACGTCCCGCACTCCCATGCCTGTGCCCGAGCCGCATTCGCGTTCGTGCGTGACCCTTTTCCGCACTCCCGGGACATGGGATTCCCAGGACGCGGGCGATCCGCGGGTGGGACTGTCCGGTGCTGTATGCCGAAACCTCACCCGGCCGTCCTGCGCGCCGCAAGCGACAACGAGGGGTTCGTGACCGTCGTCGGGGGCAAGCGGTGGTCGAACACCCGGACGTGGGCGAGGTGGTGTGGGACGGCGACGCGGGTGTGACCTACCGCGGCTGGACCTGGCGCCGGAGACCGCGCACCCGGCTCACCGAGCAGACGGCCTTCGGTGTCTTCCTACGGGAGGAACTTGCCCCGATGCCGGTCGCCGAGACCGAGCGGGCCGCCGCCGAACCCGCGGGACTCCCGGAACTCCCGGAATTCTCCGAGAAGTTCAGCCCCGGCGCCCGGTTCACGTCTGGCGCCCCGGCACGTCAGGGGCTACGGCGGTCGCCGGGAGCGCCGGGCGGATCTGCCGGCACACGGCGGGCGTCCAGCCCGCGGCGGGCGGCGCCACGGGCCGGAGTCAGCGGGCCTCGGCGGCGCGCAACTCCTCCTGCGTCGGGGCCGTGCCACCCAGATGGGCCGGCAGCCACCAGTTGTCCTCGGTGCCCTTCGGGCGTCCCGGGTAGGCGCGCTGGGCGGCCTCCAGCAGATCCTGGACCCGCTCGCGCAGCCGACGGGTGATGGCGCCCGCGTACTGATCGCGGGGCGCCTCGACCTTCTCGCCGACCCGGACGGTGACCGGGAGGTGGCTACGCCTGAAGTTGCGCGGATGGCCCTTGGTCCACAGCCGCTGTGTGCCCCACACGGCCATCGGGACCAGCGGGACGCCCGCCTCCTGGGCGAGTCGCGCGGCGCCCGACTTGAAGCTCTTCAGCGTGAAGGACTGCGAGATGGTGGCCTCCGGGAACAGCCCGACGACCTCGCCGGACCGGAGGGAGTCCAGCGCGTGCGAGTACGCCGCGTCGCCCTGCCCGCGGTCCACCGGGATGTGCTTCATCCCGCGCATCAGCGGACCGGAGACCTTGTGACGGAAGACCGACTCCTTCGCCATGAAGCGCACGAGCCGCTTCTGCGGCAGGGCCGCCAGCCCGTTGAAGACGAAGTCCAGATAGCTGATGTGATTGCTCACCAGCACGGCGCCGCCCGAGCGCGGGATGTTCTCCGAACCCTTGCAGTCGATCTTGAGGTCCCAGACCTTGAACAGCGTCACGGCGAAACCGATGACGGGACGGTAGACCAGCTCTGCCATGGGCGGGACGGACCCTTCCTGCTCTGCCAGGGAAGGCGCTCCCGGCGGACAAGTTACGCAGCCGTAGGTTTACGGCGTCTCGCAGATCGTGCCCGAAGAACGGACGGGGAGCCAGCCCCGGTGCCCCGGCGCGGCGAGATTCTCGTCACGTCGGCGGAGCGGTCACCTCGGCCCTTCACTCCCCCTGCGCTCCGCGCGTTGCCCCGGCCCGCCGCAGCAGCAGGAACAGCTCGCACCCCAGGCAGTAGCCGAACGCCGCGTTCAGGAAGGCGGCGGCGAGCGCCGCGCCGGTGGCCGTGAGCCCCAGCCAGCCCGGGCCCAGCGCGTAGCCGACGAGCCCCAGCCCGGCGAAGACGAGCCCCACCGCCTGCGCGAACCGCGGC
Organism: Streptomyces sp. NPDC004752; assembly: GCF_053601275.1. NCBI lineage: Bacteria > Bacillati > Actinomycetota > Actinomycetes > Kitasatosporales > Streptomycetaceae > Streptomyces > Streptomyces sp. NPDC004752. Next base: position 8,879 of record NZ_JBSGBN010000173.1, read on the forward strand.
GGTTCGGGCGCCTCGAACGCGGTCGGCGGCCCGATCCTCGGGCGAACGGCCCGGCGGAACAGCCACCCGTACGGGGACCGGCCCGCCCCGCCCGCCGCGCCCAGCGCGAACGCCAGCGCCTGCCAGGCCAGCAGCCAGGTGCTCCCGGTGATCAGCGCCACGGCCAGCACGACCGTCGTCACGGCCGCCCCGAACCTCGGTCCCCTCACATCGATATCCATGGATCAAGCATTCCGCGGCGGAAACAGGTGTGGGAGGCGGGAATCTTTGCAGTCTCGTGAACGCTCCTCACGGTGATGACCGGACTGGTGGTGTGCGTGGCGGTGCTCGCGGCGGCGAGCCTGTACGGAGTGCTGCACAAGCGGCGGAGCGGGAGGGTGCGGGTGCGCGGACGGGACGAGGGGAAGCGGCTCGGGGCGGCCGAACTGGGCGGCGAACTCGGGGAACGGGCCACGCTCGTGCAGTTCTCCAGCGCCTTCTGCGCGCCCTGCCGGGCGACCCGGCGCGTCCTCGGCGAGGTGGCCGACGTGGTTCCCGGCGTCACACACCTGGAGATCGACGCCGAGTCCCGCCTGGATCTCGTACGGGAACTCGGCATCCTCAAGACCCCCACCGTGCTCGTCCTCGACGCGGACGGGCGGGTGGTGCGGCGGGCCGCCGGACAGCCGCGCAAGGCCGATGTCATCGCGGCGCTGGGGGAGGCAGTGTGACGGCGCTGCCGGTGACGGTGAGACATCTCCCATATGTTGGGACGTTCTTGACCGCGCGTGCCAACCCTCGTCAGTCTGACCTTATGGGCATGGAACTCCTTCTCTTCGGGCGCGCGCACGTCGACCTGGCGCGCACCGCGAGCGCGTGCTGTCCGGGCTGTTGAGCAGCCACCGACCCGCACGTCGCCTCCCCGAGAAGGACAACCCCATGACGGCCACGCCCGACCTCGACACTCCCCGGCTCGCCTCCCCCGACCTGCTGCGCTCCGCCTTTAGACGGCACGCAGCGGGGGTCGCGGTGATCACCGCCCGCGGTGCCCTCGGGCCGGTCGGCTTCACCGCCACCTCCCTCACCTCCGTATCGGCCGAGCCCCCGCTGCTCTCCTTCGGTATCGGCACCGGTGCGTCCAGCTGGCCCGCGATATCCGAGACCGATCACGTCGGCGTCCACATACTCGGCGAGCACCAGCACGAGTTGGCCGCGACCTTCGCCCGCAGCGGCGCCGACCGGTTCGGCCCGCCCACCGACTGGCGCGACGGCCCGCGGGGTGTGCCGGTGCTCGGTGGAGTGCTCGCCTGGCTCGTCTGCCGCGTGGTGGGGCGGGTGCCCGCCGGCGATCACCGCATCGTGCTCGCCGAGGTCGAACTCGGCGACGTCGGCGGGTCCGGCCGCCCCCTCCTGTACCACCAGGGCGGGTTCAACGCGCTCAGGGACTGAGCGCGCTCCGCCCCTCCTGCGAAAGCCCCTCCGGCGAAAGCCCCTCCGGCGAAAGCCCCTCCGGCGAAAGCCCCTCCGGCGAAAGCCACTCCTGCGAAAGCCACTCCTGCGAAAGCCACTCCTGCGAAGCGGTCGGCTTCCGGTTACGCTGCGTTGCAAAGGTCACAGTTCAAAGCGCTTGCTCAGTGGGAACAGACTGAGTGTACTGACGAGTAATGTTCGGTTCGGAGCGCGCGGACGCCCCGACCTGGAACGGCCGCTTCAGGCGCCTATGCTGCCTGCAAGAGGCAGCCCAGAACAGACGATGCAGTAGGAGAGCCGGCGTGAGCTTGAGGATCGTTGTCACCGTGAAGTACGTGCCCGATGCCACGGGCGACCGGCATTTCGCCGATGACCTGACCGTCGACCGTGACGACGTGGACGGCCTGCTCTCCGAGCTGGACGAGTATGCGGTCGAGCAGGCGCTGCGGATCTCCGAGAACTCCGACGACGACGCCGAGGTCACCGTGTTGACGGTGGGTCCCGAGGACGCGAAGGACGCGCTGCGCAAGGCCCTGTCGATGGGCGCGGACAAGGCGATCCACGTCGAGGACGACGACCTGCACGGCACCGACGCCATCGGTACCTCCCTGGTGCTGGCCAAGGCGATCGAGAAGGCGGGCTACGACCTGGTGATCTCGGGCATGGCCTCCACCGACGGCACGGGCGGCATCGTCCCGGCCCTGCTCGCCGAGCGTCTGGGTGTCCCGCAGGTCACCCTGCTGTCAGAGGTCTCGGTCGAGGGCGGCACGGTCAAGGGACGCCGGGACGGCGACGCCGCCGCGGAGCAGCTGGAGGCGCGGCTTCCGGCGGTCGTGTCGGTCACCGACCAGTCGGGTGAGGCCCGTTACCCCTCCTTCAAGGGGATCATGGCGGCGAAGAAGAAGCCGGTCGAGTCCTGGGACCTGTCCGACCTGGAGATCGAGGCCGGGGAGGTCGGTCTGGAAGGTGCCTGGACGAAGGTCGACTCCGTGACCGAGCGCCCGGCCCGCACCGCGGGCACGATCGTCAAGGACGAGGGCGAGGGCGGCAGGCAGCTCGCCGAGTTCCTCGCGGGCCAGAAGTTCATCTGAGCCCGCATCCGCCGACCGTCCCTCAACTTCCGTACGCAGGAGAGCAATCCCATGGCTGAAGTCCTCGTCTACGTCGACCACGTGGACGGTGCCGTCCGCAAGCCCACCCTGGAGCTGCTGACCCTGGCCCGCCGCATCGGCGAGCCGGTCGCGGTCGCGCTCGGCGCGGGTGCCGCCGACACCGCCGCCACGCTCGCCGGGCACGGCGCGGCGCGGGTCCTCACGCATGAGGCGTCCGAGTACGCCGACTATCTGGTGGTGCCGAAGGTGGACGCCCTGCAGGCCGCCTGTGCGGCGGTGTCGCCGGCCGCCGTGCTCGTCCCCTCCTCGGCCGAGGGCAAGGAGATCGCCGCGCGCCTCGCGCTGCGCATCGGTTCGGGCATCGTCACCGACGCCGTCGACCTGGAGGCGGGGGAGGAGGGTCCGGTGGCCACCCAGTCGGTGTTCGCCGCGTCCTTCACCGCCAAGTCCCGTGTTTCCAGGGGCATCCCGGTCATCACGGTCAAGCCCAACAGCGCGGCCGTCGAGGCCGCTGCGGCCGCGGGTGCGGTCGAGCCGCTGGAGGTGTCCTTCTCGCAGCAGGCGACCGGCACGAAGGTCGTCGGGCGTACGCCGCGTGAGTCGACCGGGCGTCCGGAGCTGACCGAGGCCGCGATCGTGGTCTCCGGCGGTCGTGGTGTGGGCGGCGCGGAGAACTTCGCGGTCGTCGAGGCGCTGGCGGACTCGCTGGGCGCGGCGGTGGGCGCCTCGCGTGCCGCGGTGGACGCGGGCTGGTACCCGCACACTCATCAGGTCGGGCAGACGGGCAAGTCGGTCTCCCCGCAGTTGTACATCGCGTCGGGCATCTCGGGTGCGATCCAGCACCGGGCGGGGATGCAGACCTCGAAGACGATCGTGGCGATCAACAAGGACCCGGAGGCCCCGATCTTCGACCTGGTCGACTACGGCGTCGTCGGCGACCTCTTCGACGTCGTCCCGCAGCTCACCGAGGAGATCAAGGCCCGCAAGGGCTGATCCCGCCGGGCGGTACGAGGCCCCCGCGACCGCGCGCCGGCGGTCGCGGGGGCCTCGGTTCGTCCCCGGGTCGTCAACCCAGGGACAGGGACGCCTGCACCGGCAGATGGTCGCTCGGGAACCGGCCGTCCGCCGAGAAGGTGTTGATCGAGGCCCGCCGTGTGGTGACCTGCGGCGTGGCCAGGATCCAGTCGATGCGGTCGCCGTCCGGTGTCAGTGGCCCGAAGCCGTGGAAGGTGGCGTACTGCGGGCCGCGCTCGCCCGCCGTGTCCCAGGTGTCCACCAGGCCCGCGCCCAGCAGCGTGTCGTAGACCGGGTTCTTGTGGGCGGCGACGTTGAAGTCGCCCGTCACCACGAGCGGCAGCGCGCGGTCGAGCCCGTGGATGCGCTCGCCGATCAGGGCGGCGGACCGCTCGCGCGCGTACTGGCTCGCGTGGTCGAAGTGCGTGTTGAGGACGTGGAACTCCCGGCCTCCGGAGCGCCGGTCCCGGAAGCGGACCCAGGTGACCATCCGGGCGAAGGCCGCCCCCCAGGTGCTCGAGCCGATCACGTCCGGGGTGTCGGAGAGCCAGAAGTGGTCGTATTCGACGGGGGTGAGGCGCTGGGTGTCGTAGAAGACCGCCATGAACTCGTCGCGGCTGCCGTGCAGGCGGCCGGTGCCGATCCAGTCGTAGCGCGGCCCGAGATCGGAGCCGATGTCCAGGAGTTGCGGGAAGAGGCCCTCCTGGGTGCCGATGACATGCGGGGCCGCGCGGCGCAGCAGGGCGCGCATCACCGGCCTGCGGGCGGCCCAGCTGTTCGGCTCGGCCGTGCTCGCGTAGCGCAGGTTGAAGGACATGACCTCCAGTCGGCGGCCCGGGTCCGGCTCCGCCGAAAAGGCCGGGGCGGCCGGAGTGGACAGTGCTGTACTGGAGAGGGGCACGGTGACGGCCGCGGACAGGGCGGTCTTGAAGCCCAGACGGCGGGTGACTCGGCTGTGGTGCGGCACAGGGGCTCCTTCGGTGGGAACGGCCGGACGAGTCGGTGGGTACGGAGGTGTGACACCGCCCTATGGGGTGGGCGTGAACATGGCGACATGGCCGAATGGCCGCCCGCGGACATGGTGTTGACCATACGGAAGGCCCCGGATAACTTCATTCAACGGATTGTTGATTCCATACAGCGGAAACGGAGGGTGTGGGATGGGCCAGGGGCGGCAGGAGAAGGTGGCGACGAGCCTCGCGGGTACCGTCAATGAGGAGATCGACGCCTTTCTCGCCCCGGTCGACGCCGAACTGCGGCGCCGCTATCCGGGAGACCCCGGCACCCGCCGGCCCGTCCACACGGTGTACGTCCCCGGCGACGTGTTCGCCGCCGACACCATCCGCTCCTGGGGCGAGCGGGCCCTCGCGGCGCTCGACGCACACGCCCCCGACGCGGCCTCCTTCGCCGCCGTCCTCGGCCTCGACGACCGACTCGCCGGCCCCGTCCACGACCGGGTGCGCGCCAAACTGGAACGCGAGCCCGTCGAGGACCTTCGGGTCGACTTCGAGGACGGTTACGGACCCCGCCCGGACGCCGAGGAGGACGCTGCGGCCGCCCGCGCGGCCCGGCTGATCGCCGGGGCGTACGCGAACGGCACGGCGGCACCGTACATGGGCATCCGCATGAAGTGCCTGGAAGCAGCGGTGCGCCGGCGGGGCATCCGCACCCTCGACATCTTCCTGACCGGCCTCATGGCGGCCGGGGGCCTGCCGGACGGACTGGTCCTCACGCTGCCCAAGGTGACGTACGCCGAGCAGGTCACCGCCATGGTGCGGCTGCTGGAGTCCTTCGAGAAGGCGTGGGGGCTGGAGCCCGGCCGGCTCGGCTTCGAGATCCAGATCGAGACCAGCCAGTCCATCCTCGCCGCAGACGGCACCGCGACGGTCGCCCGGATGATCCGGGCCGCCGAGGGCCGCGCCACCGGACTGCACTACGGCACCTTCGACTACAGCGCCTGTCTCGGCGTCTCCGCCGCCCACCAGACCAGCGACCATCCCGCCGCCGACCACGCCAAGGCGGTCATGCAGGTCGCCGCGGCGGGCACGGGCGTCCGCGTGTCGGACGGCTCCACCAATGTGCTGCCGGTCGGCCCGGCCGAGCAGGTCCACGCCGCCTGGCGGCTGCACTACGGCCTCACCCGGCGCGCCCTGGCCCGTGCCTACTACCAGGGCTGGGACATGCACCCCGGCCACCTCCCCACCCGCTACGCCGCCGTGTTCGCCTTCTACCGCGAGGGCTTCGCGCAGGCGGCGGCCCGGCTGGCCAGGTACGCCGACCGGGCGGGCGGCGACCCCGGCGATGTCATGGACGAGCCCGCCACCGCCAAGGCGCTCGGCGGATACCTGCTGCGCGGCCTGGACTGCGGTGCCCTCGACCTCGACGAGGTGCACCGGCTCACCGGTCTGACCCGGCCGGACCTGGCGCGCTACGCCGCGCCGGGCCGCGCCGACCTCACCGTCTCGGCCACGTAGCGGGACCATCGGGGCGCCGCGGCGAGGGCGGCGACGCCGGCGGTGGGCCGGCCTCTGGGCTCCCGGCCCGTCGGCCGTCGACGTACCGCTCCAGACCGGACACCGTCACCCAGCCGTGTTCCGCGAACAGTTCCGTGCCGCGCTCGCACAGGGCGGCATCGGAGCGGGCCCGCGCGCAGAACTCCTCGGGGGTGCGGCCGAACAGCTCCCGCAGCCCCGCCGACTCCCGCAGCAGTCGGGCGAGCAGCGGTCGCTGGCCCAGATGGTGCCGGGGCGCGCCGTCGCCGTCACGGAGGACGCCGTGCCGGTTGACGTACAGATGCGCGCCCGACAGGGCCGTGCCGTCCGCCAGTTCGATCCGCACGTCCGGCCTGGGCAGCCAGGCCCGGTCGTACTTCCCGGTGGGCAGCCACGCGCCCTCGCCGGCGTCGACCACCGCGAGCTGCCGCGCGTCCAGCCAGGTCACGAACAGCTCCCGCACCGACCCGGGGGCGTGGAACGGGGACGCGGAGACATACCCCATGTGGCTGACGTGCGCGGAGACGCCGACCCCCCAGCCCTGTCACTCGCGCTTTGACCATGGGGATGCCGGAGGCGAGCGAGAACTCCGCCATCTTGTGCCGCAGTTGGCCGGGGCAGGCGTTGGAGCCGACCGCGAGGACCGGTGTCCGCTCCGGGTACACCAGGCGGTCCACCGGCAGCATCCGGTCCCCGTGCAGCAGCCCGGAGTCCGCGGGCCAGGCGCCCGGATAGCTCAGGGGACGCTCGCGCGGCGCCCGGTCCAGGCCCAGTTCCTCCAGCGTGCGCCCGCTCATCGGCGCTCAGCCGGACGGCGGCAGTTCGCCCGAGCCGCGGGTGATCAGCCGGGTCGGCAGCTCGATGCGCTCCGGGGTGACGAGGCCGCCGTCCAGCTGTCGGAAGAGACGCTCGGCGGCGGTCCGGCCGAGGGCCGCCGCGTCCTGGGCGACGACGGTGACACCCGGCCGGAGCAGATCGGCGAGTTCGATGTCGTCGAAACCGACCAGGGCGACGGGCCTGGGGTGCTCCACCAGCACCCGGATCACGGTCACCGTCACCCGGTTGTTGCCCGCGAAGACCGCGGTGACCGGGGAGGCCGCGGCGAGCATCTCCCCGGCCGCCCGGCGCACCCGCTCCGGGTCGGTCGCCCCCAGCGACATCCAGCCGTCCTCGACGGGTATCCCGGCGTCCGCCATGGCCGCCCGGTAGCCGCGCAGCCGCTCGGCCGCGGTGTGGATGCGGGGCATGTCGCCGATGAATCCGATCCGGCGGTGGCCGTGGGCGATCAGATGGGCCACACCGTCACGGGCGCCGCCGAAGTTGTCGGACAGGACGACATCGGCGTCGATCTTCCCGGCCGGGCGGTCCACGAACACGGTCGCGACGCCCGCCCTGATCTCCGGTTCCAGATAGCGATGGTCGTCCCCGGCGGGAATGATCACCAACCCGTCCACCCGCCGTGCGCACAGGGCCAGCGCCAGTTCCTGCTCGCGGTCCGGGTCCTCCGCGCTGGAGCCGTTGATCAACAGGGCGCCGTGGGCGCGGGCCACTTCCTCGACGGCGCGGCTGAGCGGACCGTAGAACGGGTCGGCGAGGTCCTCCAGGACCAGGCCGACGCTCGCGGTCCGGCCCTTGCGCAGCACTCGCGCGCTGTCGTTGCGGCGGAAGCCGAGCGCGTCGATGGCCTCCTGGACGCGGCGCTCGGTGTCCGGGGTGACGCCGGGCTCGCCGTTGACCACGCGGGAGACCGTCTTGAGTCCGACACCGGCGCGGGCCGCGACGTCCTTCATCGTCGGACGGTTGCCGTAGCGGGGTCCGGAGAGTCTGTCGGCGCGGTGGGTGGTCTCTGGCACGTTACGGCGTCCTGTCCTGTCGTCCACGGGGGTGCGTAGGTCCATGGGTTCGAATGAGGAGGTGGCGTCGAGCATAGAGCCTGGAGCCTGGACAACGTTGTCAGATGCGGGTGACACTGTCCACCGCACGAACCGGCCCGCGCCCCCACCGCGCGACCGGGCCATGCTGTGCTCCAGGTTTTCTCATGGTGGACGGGGAGATTCGACTCTGATGCATACCGACCTTGTGGCTGCGCTCGACATCGGCGGCACCAAGATCGCCGGCGCGCTGGTGGACGGCCACGGACGGATCCACGTCCGCGCCCAGCGCCCGACACCCGCTCAGCAGGACGGTGAGACCGTCATGCGGGCCGTGGCGGAGGTGCTCGGCGAACTCGCCACATCTGCGCTGTGGGGACGTGCGCGCTCCGTCGGCATCGGCAGCGCCGGCCCGGTGGACGCCTCCGCGGGCACCGTGAGCCCGGTGAACGTGCCGGGCTGGCGCGGCTTCCCGCTGGTCGAGCGGGTGCGGGCGGCGACCGGTGTGCTCTCGCTGCTCACCACGCTGCTGTCGGACTCCGCGTTCGGCAGCTGGGGCTGGCGCATCCCGTTCCTGCTCTCGGGCGTGC
>NZ_JBSGBN010000174.1:0-16885 GCF_053601275.1 Streptomyces sp. NPDC004752
GGACGCTTCCTTCGTACTCACCCTCTCGGGCTTTCCTCCGGGCGCTTCCCTTCGGTGTTTCCGACTCTATCAGATCCTTTCGGAGCCTGATTCCCGGTCGGCGGGATTTGTCTTCCCGGCCCGCTGGGCCGTTCCGACGAGTGAGACTTTAGCGGATTCCTGGCTCCCGAGCTAATCGGGGTCCTGCGTCTTTCGAACGCGGATTCCTCATTTCGCAAATACGCACACCAAAGCGCACAACGACGAATCGCCGATTGCCGGGTGGTACCTGCGGAATCGCTGTCCGGGGACCGACCGAGGTCGGCGCTCACGTCGGACAACTCGGAGAACACTACGTATCCCCTCGGGGCGTGTCAACTCACGTCTTGGGGACGCCCCGGAGGCGTATGCTCAGCGACGTGATGACGCATACGTGCAACCAGCAGTGGCGGGCCGCCTGACGGCGGCCGTAGTCACGTATGCATCCAACGGCCGCCGCCTCGGCGGCCATTCTCGTATCTCCCTCCAGAACCTCTGAAGGGTCGGCCGCCCGGAGCGGTGGTCCCGACCAGGAGGTGGAGAGGCAATGGCACGAGTCTTCAGCGGGGTCAAGCCGACCGGGCATCTGACGTTGGGCAACTACCTGGGAGCCATGCGGCGGTGGGTCGATGTGGACCAGCACCGGTCCGAGGCCCTGTTCTGCATCGTCGATCTGCACGCGCTGACCGTGGACCACGACCCCGCGCGGGTGCGCCGACTCAGTCGGCAGGCGGCGACGCTGTTGCTGGCCGCCGGGCTGGATCCCGAGCTGTGCACCCTGTTCGTGCAGAGCCACGTCGGAGAGCACACGCGGCTGTCGTACGTGCTGGAGTGCGTGGCGACCGACGGTGAGATGCGGCGCATGATCCAGTACAAGGAGAAGTCCGTGCGGGAGCGCGGGCGGGGCGGGAGCGTGCGGCTGTCGCTGCTGACGTATCCGGCGCTGATGGCGGCGGACATCCTGGCGTACGGGGCCGACGAGGTGCCCGTCGGCGACGACCAGACGCAGCATGTGGAGCTGACGCGGGATCTCGCGGTGCGGTTCAACCAGCGGTACGGGCACACGTTCGTGGTGCCGAAGGCGACGCCCTTGGCTGTCGCCGCCAGGGTGATGAACCTCCAGGATCCGACGTCGAAGATGGGGAAGTCGGATGACTCCGGGCCGGGCATCGTCTATCTGCTCGACGATCCGGACGTGGTGCGCAAGAAGGTGATGCGGGCCGTGACCGACAGCGGGCAGGACGTCGTGTACGACCGGGAGGCGCGGCCGGGGGTGGCGAATCTGCTGGAGATCCTGGCGGCGTGCGCGGGTGGGAACCCGAAGGCGTTGGGCGGTGTATATGAGTCGTACGGCGCCTTGAAGAAGGACACCGCAGAGGCCGTGGTCGAGCTTCTCAGGCCCGTACAGGCCAGGCACAAGGAGTTGTGCGCGGATCCTGCGTATGTGGAGGGGGTGCTGCGGGACGGTGCGGAGAAGGCGCGGGCCATGGCCCGGCCGACGGTCGATGCGGCCTACCGGGCGATCGGGCTGCTGGAACCCGTGTCGGAGCCGGTGCTGAACTCGGCCCGGTAGGCCCGCGAGCCGGTGGCGAGGCGCGGTGCGGGGCGGGGCGGGGGTGCGGGCGCATTGTTGCCTCGCCGCCGAGGCGGGGTTCGGCGGGGTCAGTCCTTCTTGCCGGAGGCCAGTTCGCGGCTGCGGTCGCGGGCGGCTTCGAGGGCGGCGATAAGGGCGGCTCGGACGCCGTGGTTCTCCAGTTCGCGGATGGCGTTGATGGTGGTGCCGGCCGGCGAGGTGACGTTCTCGCGGAGCTTGACGGGGTGCTCTCCGCTGTCGCGGAGCATCACGGCGGCGCCGATCGCCGACTGGACGATGAGGTCATGGGCCTTGTCCCGGGGCAGGCCGAGAAGGATGCCCGCGTCGGTCATGGCTTCGACCAGGTAGAAGAAATACGCCGGGCCGGAGCCGGAGAGGGCGGTGCAGGCGTCCTGCTGGGACTCGGGGACGTGCAGGGTCTTGCCGACGGCACCGAAGATCTCCTCGGCGTGGGCGAGGTGTCCGGCGTTGGCATGGGTGCCCGGGGAGATGACGGACATCGCCTCGTCGACGAGAGCGGGGGTGTTCGTCATGACACGGACGACAGGGGTGCCCGCGGCCAGGCGCTCCTCGAAGAAGGAGGTGGGAATACCGGCTGCGCCGCTGATGATCAGGCGGTCGGCGGGGACGTGCGGGGCGAGTTCGTCCAGCAGGGTGCCCATGTCCTGCGGCTTGACCGTGAGGATCAGGGTGTCGGCGGTCTTGGCTGCCTCGGGGTTGGTGACCGGGGTGACTCCGTAGCGCGCGCGGAGTTCCTCGGCCCGCTCGGGGCGGCGGGCGGTGACGAGCAGGTCGGCGGGGGCCCAGCCGGCTCGGATCATTCCGCTGAGCAGGGCTTCGCCGATCTTGCCGGTGCCGAGGACTGCGACTTTGTGGGTCATGGTGCGGGTGCCCTCCGGGGGGTGCGTCGTCCGGGGTACATCCTCGCACCGGGGTCCGGGGTGTGCGGTCTTGTCCGCTGGGCGGACGCCGGCGGTCGGGTCACACCGTGCGGCGCCGCAGGGTGGCCGCGCCCAGGACCAGGACCAGTACCGCGCAGCCCGCCACGATGAGGACGTCCCTGACGAACGTGCCCGTCGTGTCGGTGTGGTGGAGGACCTCGTTCATGCCGTCGACCGCATAGGACATCGGCAGGACGTCGGAGATGCCCTCAAGGACGGGGTGCATGGTGGAGCGGGGCGCGAAGAGACCGCAGAGGAGGAGCTGGGGGAAGATCACCGCGGGCATGAACTGGACCGCCTGGAACTCCGAGGCGGCGAAGGCCGAGACGAACAGGCCAAGGGCGGTACCGAGCAGGGCGTCCAGGAGGGCGACCAGGAGGAGCAGCCAGGGCGAGCCGATGATGTCCAGACCGAGAAACCAGACCGCGAGGCCGGTGGCCAGTGCCGACTGGATGATCGCGAGGGTGCCGAAGGCGAGGGCGTAGCCGGCGATGAGGTCGCTCTTGCCGAGGGGCATGGCGAGGAGGCGTTCAAGGGTGCCCGAGGTGCGTTCGCGCAGGGTGGCGATGGAGGTGACCAGGAACATCGTGATGAGGGGGAAGATGCCGAGGAGAGAGGCGCCGATGGTGTCGAAGGTGCGCGGGCTGCCGTCGAAGACATAGCGGAGCAGGAAGAGCATCACGCAGGGGACGAGGAGCATCAGCACGATGGTGCGCGGGTCGTGGCGCAGCTGGCGCAGGACCCGGGTCGCGGTGGCGGTGGTACGGAAGAGGTGCGGGGCGCTGGTGGGGGCGGGTGCGGTGGTCGTGCTCATCGGGTTGTCTCCTTGGTGCGGCCGGCCGCGGCCGCCTCGTCCACTAGGTACAGGAAGGCCGCCTCGACGGAGTCCGCTCCGGTGCGGGTGCGGAGGGCTTCGGGGGTGTTGTCAGCGAGGATCTCGCCGTCTCGCATGAGCAGCAGGCGGTGGCAGCGCTCGGCCTCGTCCATGACGTGGGAGGAGACGAGCAGGGTGGCGCCGCGGGTGGCGGCGATGTCATGGAAGAGTGCCCACAGGTCACGGCGCAGGACGGGGTCGAGGCCGACGGTGGGTTCGTCGAGGACCAGCAGTTCGGGGGCGCCGAGCAGGGCCACGGCGAGGGAGACGCGGCTGCGCTGGCCGCCGGAGAGCTGTCCGGCGAGGGCGTCGGCGTAGCCGTTGAGGTCCACGTCGGTGATGGCCCGGGTGACGTCGTGGTGGCGGTGTGCCGCGGCGGCCCGGCCGGGGGTGAGGATCGCCGCGAAGTAGTCGAGGTTCTGGCGGACGGTCAGGTCGTCGTAGACGGAGGGGTGCTGGGTGACATAGCCGATACGGGTGCGCAGGGTGGGGTGGCCGGCGGGGCGGCCGAGGACGTCGAGGGTGCCGGTGACCTTGGCCTGGGTGCCGACGATCGCGCGCATCAGCGTTGACTTGCCGCATCCCGAGGGGCCGAGCAGGCCGGTGATCTGGGCGCGCGGGACGGTGAAGTGGAGGTCGCGCAGGACGGTGCGGGGGCCGCGTTGGACGGTCAGGGCGGCGGCGTGTACGGCGGGTGTTTCGGGCATGCCCGGCGGGCCGGAGACTTTATTCATCACGCGATGAATAATGCTCCCGGCGCCGAGGGCCGTCAAGGGTCGCTAGGTGTTCCGTGCGACCAGCAGTTCCACGTCGTAGACCTCCTCCACGACGCCGTCGGGGAAGGCGGCCAGGAGGTGGGTCCGCTCCTGGGCGAGGAAGGCGGTGGCGCTCTCCGCGCGGTGCGTCAGGAAGATCGAGTGGCTGCCGATGTTGGCCAGATGGGTGTCGAGGGGGACGCGGCGGCTCCAGCGGACCGTGCGATGGACGAAGTCGAGGCGGCCACTGGGGTCGGCGAGTGCGGTGCGGATGCCGTTGCCGTTCTTGGCCACGACCCCGTCGTGGCCGAAGTGGCGCTCGATGCGGTCCGTCTGGGCGTCGATCCAGGGGATGTCGAGGGCGCCGGTGTTCCACCACAGCGCGAGGGCCCCGCCCGGGCGCAGCACCCGCAGTGCCTCCGGCACCGACCGGGCGGGGTCGGTCCAGTGCCAAGCCTGGGCGTAGGTGATCAGGTCGGCGCCGGCGTCGGCCAGGGGCAGGGCGTTGCCGTTGCCCCGGACGATCGGGACGTCGGGGAGGTTGCGGCGGAACTCGGCCGCCATGCCGTCGCCGGTTTCCACCGCGACCACATCGGCACCGCGGGCGCGCAGGAGCGCGGTCGCGATTCCGGTGCCGGCGCCGACGTCCACGGCCCGGGCACCCGCGAGGGGACGGGCGGCGAGTTCCTCGATGGTGTCGAAGAGGGCGGGCGGATAGGAGGGCCGGTTCGCTCCGTACTGCGCCGCGGCGGCGTTGAAGGAGTGGGCCCGGTCGGCGTAGGAGGGCGGGGGCGTAGTGGTCATACGGCCATGGTGGTGCGAGCGGGGCGGGAAGCGACAGCGGAAATCGAGGCGGGGGCGATCTGCCTGGGGACCCTGCGGACCAGCACGCTCCAGGGCCTCCGGGAACCAGCGCGCTCAGGGCTCCGGGGTGTAGCCCATGGTGTCGCTCATGCCGAACGAGTCATGGAACGAGCCATGGATCGGGCGCACCTCGATCGCCACGGCATGGAAGTCATGGAAGTCGAGGACACGTTCGGCGATGGCGCGCGCCCGTTGCGGGCTCGCGCAGTCGATGACTAAGAGCTGCCGGAAAATAACTTGCTGGTTTTGTGACTTGACCTCGCAGCCCAGCAGGCCGCTCACCCACATGTTGTTCTTCTGCAGACCCTAAAAGTGGGCGGTCGGCTGCTCGGTCGACTCGATGAACGGCCCGTCGGTCGCGGCGCAGTGGCCGTTCCCGCGCCACCGGATGGTCGTCGTGCCCTTCGCCCCGTTGGGCCAGGGCCGCCCCGTTCAGCATCTCGCCTGTGCCTTCGGGATCCCGGTGGAGCTCTTCGTGTCCGCGGAACACATCTGGCTCGCTCCTGCGCGGGCATGGCGGAGGTGGCTGCGGGTTCGGGTTCGGGTTCGGGTTCGGCGTACATCAGCGCCATGGACTGAATGCGGCAATGTTCGCCGGGCGGAGGGGCGGCAGGGCAGATCCGTGACGCCGTCGGCCGGTCGTTCCGGTCCGGTGCCGCGAGCCCGTAGCCGGCCTGCAAAGGATCAGTTGCAAAGAAATGGTTGCAACGGATCCTTTGCATAACTACCTTTGTACGCATGGTCGAGCCACCGGAGGACCCACAGGTCCGCAGCCTCGATGCCCGCTCGCTGCGCGGACTCGCGCATCCACTGCGGATGCGGCTGCTGGACGCGCTGCGGCATGGCGGTCCCGCCACCGCGTCCCAACTGGCCGGGAAGCTCGGCGAATCCAGCGGCGCCACCAGCTACCACCTGCGTCAGCTCGCCGCGCACGGCTTCATCGAGGACGCGCCGGAGCGCGGCAAGGGGCGGGAGCGGTGGTGGCAGGCGGTCCACAGGGGCGTGCGCCTCGACTCGGCGCTGCTCAGGGACAGCAACCCCGAGGTGCGCGGGTCCGCCGACCTGTTCATGCACGAGCTGGCGACCTGGCACACCCAGGAGTTGGCGACCTGGCTCGGCACCCGCGACGAATGGTCCGAAGCGTGGAACCGCTCCTCGGACATGAGCGACTGGGCGTTGAGCCTCACGCCCGAACTCGCCCTCGAACTCATCCACAAGATGCACGACCTCGTGGAGAGCTACCGCGCACTGGCCGACGACGACGGCGCCCCGGACAGCGAGCAAGTGCGCGTCCACACGCATGTCTTTCCCCGCCACACGGACTGAGAGGCCGCCCGATGCATGCCGAGACCCACCTCGCTCTGCACCACATCCGCGCCGCCGAACTCCATGGCGAAGCCGACGCGTACCGCCTCGCCGCCCTGGCCCGGCGTCCCCGGGACCTGCGGGCCCGTCTCGGCTGGACCCTTGTCGAGATCGGCCTGCGGCTGGCCGCCACCCCCAGGTCGGCGGCCACTGTCCCGTCCGGTTGACCGGCCCACGGTTCGCCTCGCAGCGGACAGCCAATCTGCCCGTAGCGGACAGCGAGTCTGTCTGTCGTACTTCGTGCGTACTCCGTGGTGGCGGCGCCGGAATGGTCCGCGACCGGGCCCTCAGCGGCGGCGCTTCTTCTTGGCGGGGTTGCCGGTGCGGCGGGCCGTGCGGCGTTCGTGCTCGGTGCGGGCCTCCTCGTACTCCGCGCGGTGGAGCTTCTCGCCGGGGGCCTCGATGAGGGAGCGGAAGAAGTACGCGAGAAGAGAGCCGACGAAGCCGATGGCCAGCAGGCCGCGGAGGGATGCCTGGCGGTCGGGGTCGGGGTGCTTGCCGAAGCGGTCCCAGGTGTTGCGGAAGGCCAGCGCGCTACAGATCGCGAACATCGCCACGACCAGCACGGTCACGAAGGAGCCCGGACCGGCGATCTGCAGGCCCTGGTAGGCGAAGCGGAGGATCAGGCAGGAGACCACCGCCGCCCCGAGCGAGCCCACGGCCACACCGGCGCGGCGGGCCGCGTAGCCGTCGTCGTGGTTCACCCAGGACGTGCCGAAGAAGCGGAGGGGCTCGGGGCGGGGGCCGCTCGGCCCGCCGCCGGCGGAGCCCGCGGAGGTGTCCGGGGTGCCGGGTTCGTCGCTCACGGGACGATTATCGCGCCGGAGGTCCGCGGGCTCCTGAGTGGGTCAGGCGCAGCGTGAGGCTACGTAGCCGTCGCTGCCCGTGTACACATAGGCGTCGGAGACGTACTCGCCGTTGTCGATGTTGTCCCAGATGTTCGTGGTGCCGTAGGGGCCGGTGACCGTCGTGCCGGGCGTCTGGCAGAAGATCGGGACGCGGGTGTCGGCCGGGAGGACCCGGACGATGCCGTAGTTGGTGCCGGGGCCGTTGCGGACGTTCAGCCGGACGCCCGGGGCGGTCGGATAGGTGAGCACCGTGGTCGCCGCCGCGACGGTCTCGGCTTCGACCTCGACACCGCGCTCGGCTGCTTCGGTTGCTTCAGTCACTTCGGCCGCTTTTGTGTTGTTCGTCTCTTTCGTGTCGTCAGTTTCTTCCGTCGGTTCCACACGGTCGACAGACATGAACAGACCTCCCCCCGTCAGACCCCATGACCTCCATGGGGTCCCGTTGATTCCCCTGATTCGAGCCACGAAACACCCGGGCGCGAATCGCTTGCGGAGGCTAGCAAGTCGGCTCTGTATCGCACGAGTCATCGACTAGGCTCCGAGCGTCGCGCGCGCGGACGAACAGCACGGGGGTGGTTCCATGGCGCCACAGAGGAACACCGGAGCGGGCGCGGAAGCGGAACTTCCCGAGTACGCCGGTCATTACCGCCTGGAGGCACGCCTCGGGTCAGGTGGCATGGGTGTGGTGCACCTGGCCCGCAGCACCTCGGGACGGAAGCTCGCCGTGAAGGTCGTGCATGCCGAGTTCGCCAAGGACCGCGAGTTCAGGGGGCGTTTCCGGCAGGAGGTGGCCGCCGCCCGGCGGGTGAGCGGTGCCTTCACCGCGCCGGTCGTCGACGCGGATCCGGAGGCCGAACGGCCCTGGATGGCCACGCTGTTCATTCCGGGTCCGACGCTCGCCGATCAGGTGAAGCGGAACGGCCCCATGGAGTCCGCGCAGCTGCGCCGGCTGATGGCCGGACTCGCGGAGGCGCTGCGCGACATCCATCGGGTCGGGGTGGTGCACCGCGATCTGAAGCCGAGCAACGTCCTGCTCGCCGAGGACGGTCCGAAGGTCATCGACTTCGGAATCTCGCGGCCGAAAGACAGCGAACTGCGCACCGAGACCGGCAAGTTGATCGGTACGCCGCCCTTCATGGCGCCCGAGCAGTTCCGGCGGCCCCGCGAAGTCGGGCCCGCCGCCGACATCTTCACGCTGGGTTCGGTGCTGGTGCACGCGGCGACCGGGCGCGGCCCGTTCGACTCGGACAGCCCGTACGTGGTGGCCTACCAGGTCGTCCACGACGAACCGGATCTGACCGGGGTGCCGGGGGACCTGGCCCCGCTGATGCTGCGCTGTCTCGCCAAGGAGCCGGAGGACCGGCCGACGCCCGACGAGCTGATGCGGGAACTGCGGTCGGTGGCGGCCTCGTACGACACTCGGGCGTTCATACCGTCTCAGCGGGCGCGTGCGGACGACTCGCCGACGGACGGCCCGGATCGGGCGGCCTCCGAGCCGGGCGACCCCTGGGGCCCGCGGACCGGCACGCCGCAGGAGCCCGCGCAGGCCGCGCAGGCGCCCCGGGGTCCGCGGGCGTGGCTCGGCAAGCGGTCGGCGATCGTGGGCGGTTCGCTCGCCCTCGCCCTGTGCGCTGTGCTCGCGTCGGTGCTGTGGCTCGGCGACGGTCCGCCGGAGCCGGTGGGCGCCACGGCCCGGAACACCGCGCCGGAGTTCCGGGCCTGGCGCGCCAAGCCGGTCGGCAAGGGCTCCGGGATGCCCCAGTGCGCCTACGGCGGCGGCAAGGTGCTGTGCTTCCGCTCAGGCCTGGCCTATGCCCTCGACCCGGCGGACGGGTCCCTGCGGTGGCGGCACTCCGTCGCCGGGGAGCGGGCGAGCGTCGCGCCGGGGCTGTCGGGCGGGCTTCTGCAGTTGCCGACGAGCGGGGGCGGGCGGGTGGAGGCGGTCGACCCGGCCTCCGGCACGACGCGCTGGACACGGGAGATGCCGGGGCAGGCGGCGCCGCGCTTCGCCGGCGGGATGCTCCTCGTCACCGGCGCCGACGGATCGGTCACCGGCGTGGACGGACTGACGGGCGACACCAAGTGGACCCGGCGGATCTCCGGGGCCGCCACGCCGTCCCTGGCCTGGTTCGCGGGTGACTCGTCGACGTATGCGACCAGTTCCGAGGACGGGACGCACACGCGCGTGACCGCCGTGGATCCCGTGACGGGCATCGAGCGCTGGCATGCGCGGCTGGCGGGGAACCTGAAGCCCGTCGGCAGTCAGGGCGGCTCCCTGTTCCTGCTGTCCGTGGACGGCGCCACCGGCGAGACGGACGAAGTGGTGCGTTACACGCCGGCCTCGGGGGCCGAGCGCCGGGTGCCGCTGCCGGTGCCGCGCCTGGCTTCGCAGGCCACCGTGCGCGGCGACGACGTGTACCTGCTGTCCAGCGGCGGTGCGCTGGAGGCCGTCGACATGGCCGGCGGCGAGTGGCGGTGGCATCTCGAAACGTCCGTGAGTCGTGGCTCGGCGCCCGTCGCCGACGGCGGCCAGGTGTACTTCAGCGCCGCCGACGGGCGGCTGCTCGCGGTCGACGCCCGCGACGGCCGCCTGGTGGGGCAGACCCCGCCGCGGCTCGGCACCAACTCGGACGAGGTCACGGCCACGCTCCCGGCCCCCCTGCTCATCGACGGCCGCCTCTACGCCGGCGCCCCCGACGGTACGGTCTTCGCCGTGGCCGCGCGCGACCCCGGGGCCTGGTGACCTGCTTCGGGGCCGCCCCTGCCCGCGGCGGCCCCGGAGCGCGCGGGGGACTCAGCCCAGCTTGCTGACGTCCCGGACGGCGCCCTTGTCCGCGCTGGTGGCCATCGCCGCGTACGCCCGCAGGGCCGTCGAGACCTTGCGGTCGCGGTTCTTCGGGGCGTAGACGCCGTTCAGCGCCTGCTCGCGGCGTGCCAGCTCGGCCTCGTCGACCAGCAGCTCGATGCCGCGGTTCGGGATGTCGATGCGGATTCGGTCGCCGTCCTGGACCAGGGCGATGATGCCGCCGGACGCGGCCTCGGGGGACGCGTGGCCGATGGACAGGCCGGAGGTGCCGCCGGAGAAGCGGCCGTCGGTGATCAGCGCGCAGCTCTTGCCCAGACCGCGGCCCTTGAGGAAGGACGTCGGGTACAGCATCTCCTGCATGCCGGGGCCGCCCTTGGGGCCCTCGTAGCGGATGACGACGACATCGCCCTCGGTGACCTGCTTGCCCAGGATCTTCTCGACGGCCTCGTCCTGCGACTCGCAGACCACCGCCGGGCCCTCGAAGGTCCAGATGGACTCGTCGACGCCGGCCGTCTTCACCACACAGCCGTCGACGGCCAGGTTGCCCCGCAGGACGGCCAGGCCGCCGTCCTTGGAGTAGGCGTGCTCGGCGGAGCGGATGCAGCCGTTCTCGGCGTCCTCGTCCAGCGCCTCCCAGCGCTCCGACTGGGAGAACGCCTCCGCCGAGCGGACGCAGCCGGGGGCCGCGTGCCACAGCTCCACGGCCTGCGGGGACGGGGAGCCGCCGCGCACGTCCCAGGTCTTCAGCCAGTCCGCCAGGGACGGGCTGTGGACCGCGTGCACGTCCTCGTTGAGCAGACCGGCGCGGTGCAGCTCGCCGAGCAGGGCGGGGATGCCGCCGGCGCGGTGCACGTCCTCCATGTAGTACGTGCGGTTCTTGGCGACGTTGGGCGCGACCTTGGCCAGGCAGGGGACCCGGCGGGAGACGGCGTCGATCTGCTCCAGGCCGAACGGGACGCCCGCCTCCTGGGCCGCCGCCAGCAGATGCAGGATCGTGTTGGTCGAGCCGCCCATGGCGATGTCCAGGGCCATCGCGTTCTCGAAGGCGGCGAACGAGGCGATGTTGCGGGGCAGGACCGTCTCGTCGTCCTGCTCGTAGTAGCGGCGGGTGATGTCCATCACCGTGCGGGCCGCGTCCTCGTAGAGCCTGCGGCGGGCCGTGTGCGTGGCCAGGACCGAGCCGTTGCCGGGCAGGGACAGGCCGATCGCCTCGGTGAGGCAGTTCATCGAGTTGGCGGTGAACATGCCGGAGCAGGAGCCGCAGGTCGGGCAGGCGTTCTCCTCGATGCGGAGGATGTCCTCGTCGGAGACCTTGTCGTTGGCGGCCTCGGCGATCGCGTCGATCAGGTCCAGCGTGCGGACCGTGCCGTCGACCAGGGTGGCCCGGCCGGCCTCCATCGGGCCGCCGGAGACGAAGACCGCGGGGATGTTCAGGCGCAGCGCGGCCATCAGCATGCCCGGGGTGATCTTGTCGCAGTTGGAGATGCAGACCAGGGCGTCGGCGCAGTGCGCCTCGGCCATGTACTCCACGCTGTCCGCGATCAGGTCGCGGGAGGGCAGGGAGTACAGCATGCCGCCGTGGCCCATCGCGATGCCGTCGTCGACGGCGATGGTGTTGAACTCGCGCGGGATGCCGCCCGCTTCCCGGATCGCCTCGCTGACGATCCGGCCGACCGGCTGCAGATGGGTGTGGCCGGGCACGAACTCGGTGAAGCTGTTGGCGACCGCGATGACCGGCTTCCGGCCGATGTCCGCACCGGGTACACCGGAGGCGCGCATCAGGGCGCGGGCGCCCGCCATGTTGCGGCCGTGGGTGACTGTGCGGGACCTCAGCTCGGGCATCGTCGCTCGCTCCTTCGAAGACCTTCTGCCAGACAGTTCTGACCCGGTCGAGCCTACGCCGGTCATCCAGGGATCAGGACGAAGGTCCGGAATGCGGGATCCCGGTCCCGGGAGCCCGGTCTCGGGATCCCGGCCCGCCCACGGTCAGGCGGCCGAGCGTCTCGGCCTCGCCACGGGCTCCGCCGTGCGCACCCTGGTGACGTCGAGGGAGGTGGCCCTGGCCCACCGCGCCGGTCGAACGCGTCTCGATCCGCGATCACTCGATCCGCGATCAGCTGCCCGGTACGGTCACCGACATCGCCGTCAGGGTCGGGGGCGGGGTCGGGGTCGGCGACGCGATGGCCGCCGCGAAGCTCGCGGTCGAGGGCGGCCCCGGCGTCCGGCCCGGGAGGCCGGACTCCCGCGGGCCTCACGCTCCGGTGAGATGACGCTGCACCACCGGCGCCGCCCGCGCGATGATCTGCTCCAGGTCGGCCGAGGCCAGCGGCTCCATCTTGATCACGTACCGCAGAATGGCGCACCCCATCAACTGCGCGGCCGCCAGCTCGGCGCGCAGCTCGGCGTCCGGCGGCTTCAGCTGTCCCGCGATGCGGCGCAGCAGCTGGCTCGCGATCAGGCGGCGCAGAACGGCGGCCGCGGTCTCGTTGTTGACGGCGGAGCGCACGATCGCCAGCAGGGGCGCCCGGGTGGTGGGGTTCTCCCAGATGCCGAAGAAGAAGCGGGTCAGCCGCTCGCCAGCGCCGTCCAGCGGGCCGGTGCCCACGGTGTCCGGGGCGTTCAGCGCGGGCGCGAAGGCGACCGCGACGGCCGCCTCGAAGACCTGTTCCTTGGTGCCGAAGTAGTGGTGGACGAGCGCCGAGTCCACGCCCGCCGCCTTCGCGATGCCGCGTACGGACGTCTTCTCGTAGCCGCGCTCGGAGAACTCCTCGCGGGCCACGGTCAGGATGCGGTCGCGGGTGTCGCCCGACTCGGTGCGCGGGGGCCGGCCACGGCGGCGGGCGGGCGTGCCCTCCCGGTCCGGGGTGCTGCCGCTCACCGTCGGGGCACTTTCACCGCGGAGGCGAGGTGGAGACGGGTGAAGGCCAGCGCCTCCGCCAGGTCCGCCTCGCGTTCGGCGCCGGACATGGCCCGCCGCGTGTTGACCTCGATGACGACGTGGCCGTCGTAGCCGCCCTGCGCGAGCCGTTCCAGCAGCTCGGCACAGGGCTGGCCGCCGCGGCCGGGAACCAGGTGCTCGTCCTTGCCCGATCCCCTGCCGTCGGCGAGATGGACATGGCCCAGGCGGGCGCCCATCCGGTCGATCATGTGCAGGGCGTCCGCGCGTGCGGTGGCCGTGTGGCTGAGGTCGATCGTGAAGTGGCGGTAGTCGTCCTTGGTGACGTCCCAGTCGGGGGCGTACGCCAGCATCTCGCGGTCGCGGTAGCGCCAGGGGTACATGTTCTCGACGGCGAACCGTACGTCCGTCTCGTTCGCCATCCGCCAGACCCCGGCGACGAAGTCACGGGCGTACTGCCGCTGCCAGCGGAACGGCGGGTGGACGACGACCGTCCCGGCGCCGAGCCGCTCGGCGGCGGCGCGGGCGCGTTGCAGCTTGGCCCAGGGGTCGGTGGACCACACTCGCTGGGTGATCAGCAGACAGGGCGCGTGCACGGCCAGGATCGGGATGCGGTGGTGGTCCGACAGCCGCCGCAGCGCCTCGATGTCCTGGCTGACCGGGTCCGTCCACACCATGACCTCGACGCCGTCGTAGCCGAGACGTGCGGCGATCTCGAAGGCCGTCGCCGTCGACTCCGGGTAGACGGAGGCCGTCGACAGGGCGACCTTCGCATCCGGGATGCGGACGGGGAGGTCCCTTGGTTCAGCCACGAAGGACAGGGTACGGGGGGCGTTGGTTCGGATGCCGGACGCCCCGTGCGCCGTTTCGGCCGTTCCCCGTGGGCGGGGGCGGGCCACGGGAGACCCATCGCACACCTCCGCTTCCGCTGTTCCCTGTGGGCGAGCGCGGGTCGCGGGAGACCCGTCACGCACCTCCGCGCGCCGCTGTGGGACGCTCACGGCGATCCCATGTGGTCCAGGCGGCGCAGGATCACGCCCTCCCGCAGAGCCCAGGGGCAGATCTCCAGGTTCTCCACGCCGAACAGGTCCATCGCGCCCTCCGCGACCAGGGCACCGGCGAGGAGCTGTGCGGAGCGGCCCTCGGAGACACCGGGGAGTTCGGCGCGCTGCTCGGCGCTCATACCGGCGAGTCGGGGCACCCATGCCTCCAGGGACTCCCGCTTGAGCTCGCGCTGGACGTACAGGCCCTCGGCGGACCGTGCGGCGCCCGCGATACGGGCCAGCTGTCTGAAGGTCTTGGAGGTGGCGACCACATGGTCGGGCGATCCGAAACGGCTGAACTCCCCCACCGTACGGGCGATCTCGGCCCGGACATGTCGGCGCAGGGCTCTTATCTCCTCGGGGGCGGGCGGGTCGCCGGGCAGCCAGCCGACGGTCAGCCGGCCGGCGCCCAGCGGCAGCGAGACGGCCGCGTCGGGTTCCTCGTCGATGCCATAGGCGATCTCCAGCGAGCCGCCGCCGATGTCCAGGACCAGCAGCTTCCCGGCCGACCAGCCGAACCAGCGGCGGGCGGCGAGAAAGGTGAGCCGGGCCTCCTCGGCACCGCTGAGCACCTGCAGTTCGACGCCGGTCTCGGCCCGCACGCGCGCGAGGACGTCATCGGCGTTGCCGGCCTCGCGCACGGCGGAGGTCGCGAAGGTCAGCAGGTCCTCGACGCCCTTGTCCTCGGCGGCCTGGAGGGCGTCGTGGACGACCGCGATCAGCCGGTCGACCCCGTCGGGGCCGATCGCCCCGTCCGCGTCCAGGAGTTCGGTGAGCCGCAGCTCCGCCTTGTGCGAATGCGCGGGCAGCGGACGCGCCCCCGGGTGGGCGTCCACCACCAGCAGATGCACCGTGTTCGATCCAACGTCCAGGACACCGAGTCTCATGTACGGAACGCTACTGCCACCTGGGCCGTCGCCCCGTCCCCGGAGCGGGCCGGGGCGGCATACTCTGGACGGGTGCCAAAGACGAAAAAGGCGAAGGACCACAAGGATGCCAAATCCTCCCGCGGTTCTTCGCGGGTGAATTCATCGAAGACGGCGAAGAAGGCGAAGAACGGGGCAGCCTCCGAAGCCGACGAGAAGGGGCTCGACTTCGCGCGCGCGTGGGTGGAGTTTCCCGATCCGGCGGACGACGAGCAGGTCTTCCGGTGCGATCTGACCTGGCTGACCTCTCGGTGGAACTGCATCTTCGGCAGCGGCTGCCAGGGCATCCAGGCGGGCCGCGCGGACGACGGGTGCTGCACGCTGGGCGCGCACTTCTCCGACGAGGACGACGAGAAGCGGGTCGCCGAGCATGTGGCGCGGCTCACGCCGGAGATCTGGCAGCACCACGACGAGGGCATGGAGCACGGCTGGGTCGCGGAGGACGACGAGGGCTCCCGGCAGACCCGCCCGTACCAGGGGTCGTGCATCTTCCAGAACCGGCCCGGCTTCCCGGGCGGCGCGGGCTGCTCGCTGCACATCCTCGCCCTGAAGGAGGATCGGGAGCCGCTGGAGACCAAGCCGGACGTGTGCTGGCAGCTGCCGATCCGGCGGACGTACGACTGGATCGACCGCCCCGACGACACGCGGATCCTCCAGGTGTCGATCGGCGAGTACGACCGCCGGGGCTGGGGGCCGGGCGGGCACGACCTGCACTGGTGGTGCACGTCGGCGACCTCGGCGCACGGCGCGGGCGAGCCGGTGTACGTCTCCTACCGGGCCGAGCTGACCGAGCTGATGGGCAAGGCGGGCTACGACCGGCTGGTCGAGCTGTGCGAGGAGCGGCTGGCGTCGAACCTGCCCCTGCTGGCCCCGCACCCGGCGGACCCCATGGACCGGACGCACTGACACACGGTCCTATCGGCGGGCCGATCCGCGGTCCTCATCGGCGGGCCGATCCGTCGGCCTGACCATGCCGACGACGCGCACCGTGGGCCTCGTCGCGCGCTGTGGGTCTCGTCGCGCGCTGTGGGTCTCGTCGGCGTTCGCTCGCCGGGACCGCCGTGGTGCCGTAGCCCTGCTGCGGGTGGGGTCAGCTGTCCGAGGGGCTCGGGGTGGGGGCGTCGGTGGGGGTTGGGGTCGAGGACGGAGGGTCGGACGGGGACGGGGCCGTGGGGGTCGGCGTCGGGTCGGTAGGGGTGGGCGAGGCGCTGGTCGGCGGGTCGGTGGGGGCCGATGTCGGGGGCGTGGGGTCCGGTGTGCCGGCGGTGGGGCGTCCGTCCGGGTCGGAGGGGTGGCTGGAGGCGGTGCCGTACCCCCGGATGGAGACGACGGCGCCCGCGGGTGCCACCGCCACCCGCGCGGTCCAGAACCCGGACGGCTCGCGCAGAGGGTCGACGTACACCCTGATCGTCAACGATTCGCCCGGCCGGAGCGTTCCCGAGGCTCGGCTGAGGTAAAGCCAGCCGGCCGGGGTGGACGCCGACCAGTGGACGGGCGAGGGACCGGAGGCGGTGAGGGTGACGAAGGTGGTCTCGCCGCTCGTGCGGGCGGACACCTCCAGGTGCCCCGCGTCCTTCTTCCCGGTCCCGGCGACGCTGATGACCTCCACGGAGACATCGGGCGCCGCGCCGTCCTTCAGGAAACGGGCGCCGGGCTTGATGCCGGCGTTGCCGGTGTTCTCGTAGTCGCCGGTCGTGTCGTCGTGGCGGCCGCCGTGGTCGTGTGCCTCCTGCGCGGTGGCGGCGGGGCCGTCCCCGCCCTCGTCGGCCGACGAACCCCGGTAGGCGGCCCACAGGGCGAGTACGGGGGCGGCGACGACCGTGGCCACGACGGTCGTCGTGACGGCACGCGCGCGGAGCCGGTCGCGGCGGGCCGCCCGGTCCTTGGGGTCCATCGGAAAACCACGCCGGTCGAAGCGCGGCACGGCGGCGCCCCGCGCGCGCGGATGGTGCGCC
>NZ_JBSGBN010000175.1:0-16766 GCF_053601275.1 Streptomyces sp. NPDC004752
GCCCGCGATCTCTGCGGCGGGTGCCGCCGCGCGGCCTGTGGTCCCTGCGCAGGGCGTCCCGGCCCCCCCGTCGGCCCCCGCGCCGGCCGCCCCCACACCGCCCCGTACCCCCACCGGAGTCCGCACCGCGGTCAGTACCCCTGCCAGCAGCACCATGAGGGCCGCCGCCACCCCGAGCAGCCACACCCGGCCGTCCAGCTCGGCCAGCCGCCCGAGCGTCACGGGCCGGTCGGGCTGCCCGGCGAGGAGCCGGTCCAGCGGATCGGGCAGCAGGGCGGTCAGGGCGCCCGTTGCCCTGCCGTCGAAGGGCACGAACAGACCGAGGGGGACGCCCAGCCACACCCCGCCCGGCGCGCCGAGCAGCGCCGCGCCCGCGATGCGCCGGGGATGGTCGTCGCCGATCGCCGCGTACGCCGCTGCCGCGAGCCCCGCCACGACGGCCACGACCAGCACGCCGACGAGCGCCGAGGCCGCCGGCCGGACCACCCGGTGCACGGCGTCCAGACCGCGCGGCAGGGGAGTGCGGCGCGAGGCGAGCAGCGCGATCAGCAGGACGCCCGCGGACCAGCCCAGGCCACCGAGCAGGGTGGGCGCCGTGTCCACGGTGAAGCCGACCGCCGCCTTCGCGTCGATCAGGTCGCCGATCCCCGGGATGCCGAGGCCACCGCCGCCCCCGCCCCCGCCGCCGCCCGAACCGGGCAACTCGTCCGGCCCGAGCGAGCCGCCGTCGATCGTGACGACACCGTGCCCGGCCCAGGCGAGCCCGCCCAGCATCGCCGTGAACAGCGCGACCACCGCCCCCGCGCGCACGAGGAGTTCGGACGGGGCGATCACGACTGCGGCCCCGCGCAGGGACCGCAGGAAGTACCACGCCAACAGCAGGGCGCCCACGAGGCTCACCCCAAGTGGCGTGATCTCGACGGCCGTATGCGTCTCCGCGCCTTTCAGTCCGAAAGCGGACAGATCTCCGGACGGCGAGAGGGAACCACCCGCCCCGAGTGCCACAACCGCCGCCGTCATCGGGCCCAGTGAGCCGGCCGAGTCGGCCCCCAGCAGATGCAGACCGAGCGCGGCCGTGCCCGCCATCGCGATCAACGCCCAGCTCACGGCGGCGATCGCGGACAGCAGGACATCTCCCCACGGCAGCCGCTCGCCGTGCCGCTCGGTCCCGACTCGCGTGGCAGCGTTCATGGCAGACCCCCCGATCCGCGGCGCGGCCGGGTCGGCCGCACATGCCCCCCTCGCGGGGGATTACTACTTTCCGGTCCGGTTTCAACCCCGTCAACGGAAGAAGTCGAAGCGCTGGTACGTGCTCGTGACAAGGCCCGACTTTCGGTCAGAGGGGCGGGCCTGGAATAGTTCCCCACGATGTTCGACATCCCTAGACTCCCTGCGATGGGGGAAACTCGGGGGACAACTCAGTGGGGCATGGAGTGCCGGAACTCGTACTGGAATCAAACGGACGGACCTGGACGCTCGACCCGTCCAGGTCCTACACCCTCGGACGCGATCCGCAGGGAGACATCGTGTTCGATGACGCCAGGGTCTCCTGGCGGCACGCCACGGTCAGCTTCAACGGCCGCAGTTGGGTCATCGACGACCACGGCAGCACCAACGGCACTTTCGTGCGGGGCCAGCGGATCCAGCAGATGGAGATCGGCCCGGGCTCGGCCGTGAACCTCGGCAACGCCACCGACGGGCCGCTGGTGAACCTGTCCGGTGCCGCGGCCGTGGCCGCGCAGCCGCAGCTGCAGCAACAGCCGTACGCGGCCCAGGGCGCGGGGGCCGGCTGGGCCCAGCAGCCGCCGCAGCCGGACTGGCAGCAGCAGCCGCCGCAGCAGGCGGTCCAGCAGCCGTCGATCCCGCAGCAGCCGGGCCCCGGTGGTGGCGCGGGGGCGCCGCCGGTCTACGGCGACCGCAGTCCGACCACGTTCCACCAGTTCTCGCTCGGCCGCGTGATGCGCATCGGCCGTGCCCTGGAGAACGACCTGGTCGTCTCCGACCTCCAGGTCTCCCGCAACCACGCCGAGTTCCACGCGACGCCCGACGGTCGGATGGAGATCCGCGACCTCGGCTCGCACAACGGCACGTACGTCAACGGCCAGCCGATCGCCAAGGGCGGCTCGGCGCTGCTCGGCCCGAACGACATCGTCGGCGTCGGCCACTCCACCTTCCGTATCATCGGCGACCGCCTGGAAGAGTTCGTCGACACCGGTGAGGTCTCCTTCTCGGCCCGCCATCTGACCGTCACCGTCGACGGGGGCAAGCAGATCCTCAAGGACGTCTCCTTCGGCGTCCCGGAGAAGTCCGTGATCGCGGTCATCGGCCCGTCGGGCTCGGGCAAGTCGACCCTGCTCAAGGCGCTCACCGGCTACCGGCCCGCCAACCAGGGCGAGGTCCTCTACGACAACCGCAACCTGTACAAGCAGTTCGCCGAGCTGCGCCAGCGCATCGGTCTGGTCCCGCAGGACGACATCCTGCACAAGGAGCTGACCGTCAAGAAGGCCCTCAAGTACGCGGCCAAGCTGCGCTTCCCGGCCGACACCACGGCCGCCGAACGCGAGGCCCGCATCGACGAGGTGCTGCGCGAACTGAAGCTGGACATCCACAAGGAGAAGAAGGTCACCTCCCTCTCCGGCGGCCAGCGCAAGCGCGTCTCGGTGGCCCTGGAGCTGCTCACCAAGCCGTCGCTGATCTTCCTGGACGAGCCGACCTCCGGCCTCGACCCGGGCATGGACCGCGATGTGATGCAACTGCTGCGCGGCCTCGCCGACGACGGCCGCACGGTCCTCGTCGTCACCCACTCCGTCGCCGAACTGGCCCTGTGCGACAAGCTCCTGGTGATGGCCCCGGGCGGCGCGGTCGCCTACTTCGGCCCGCCCGAGGAGGCGCTGAACTTCTTCGGCTACGACACCTGGGCCGATGTCTTCTCCGCCTTCGAGAACTACCGCGACTACGACTGGTCCGGCCGCTGGAAGGGCTCGCAGCACTACCAGATGTACGCCGCGGACATCGACGCGGTCGCGCCGCAGTCCGTACAGGTGCCGCCGATGCAGGCGATGAAGCCGCCGAAGCCGCAGGGCTGGCTGTCGCAGTTCGGCACGCTGGTGCGCCGCTACACCTCGGTGATCGCCTCCGACCGGGGCTTCCTCGCCCTGATGGTGATCCTGCCGGCGGTGCTCGGAGCGGTGAGCCTGCTGATCAACCCGGACAAGGGCCTGCTGCCCAACCCGGTCAACCCGCAGACCGGCCGGATCATCCCGAACGGCACGGCTACCACGGTGCTGCTGATCCTCGCGGTCGGCGCCTGCTTCGCGGGCGCCGCGAACTCCGTCCGCGAGCTGATCAAGGAACGGGTCATCTACGAGCGGGAACGCGCGACCGGCCTGTCGCGCTCGGCGTATCTGATGTCCAAGGTGTTCGTGCTCGGCATGATCACCGTGCTGCAGGGCCTGCTGGTCGGTGTGATCGGCTTCGCGAGCCGGGAGATCCCCGAGGAGGGCCTGGTGCTCGGCGGCGCCACGCTGGTCGAGCTGTCGCTGCCGATCATGGCGCTGGGCTTCACCTCGATGATGTTCGGCCTGATCATCTCCTCGCTGGTGAAGACGGCCGAGAAGACCATGCCGCTGCTGGTGATGTTCGCGATCATCCAAGTGGTGTTCACGGGCTGTCTGTTCACCCTGCACGGCTCGATCGGCGTCAACGAGTTCTCGTATCTGATGCCGTCGCGCTGGGCCGTCGCCGCCGCGGGCAGCACGCTGGACTTCAACAAGATCAGCCCGCCCGAGACGGCCGGTGACACCGACCCGCTGTGGGACCACACCGTGGGCGCCTGGGGCATGGACATGGCCGCGCTGCTCGCCCTCGGCGTGCTCTGCGGCTTCTTCGTGGCCCGCTTCCTGCGCCGCCACGAGCCCGAGGTCATGCGCAAGTAGGCAGGCGCGTCCGGCCGCGAAGACGGGCCGAGGGCGGCACCCGGCCAACCGGGTGCCGCCCTTCTGCGTTCGTGACTGAGGCCCGCGCCTACCTCAGTACGCGCTGTTGACGTGGTCGATCGAGCCGTACCGGTGGGCCGCGTAGTTGGCGGCGGCGGTGATGTTGGCGACCGGGTCGTAGATGTTCCAGGACGTGCCCGGGACGTGGTACGCCTTGAAGGTCGGCGGGATGACCTGGAGCAGCCCCTTGGACGGGATGCCGTTTCGGGCGTTGATGTCCCAGTTGTTGATGGCGTTCGGGTTGCCGGAGGACTCCCGCATGATGTTGCGGTGCAGCCCGTAATAGCTGCCCGGGATGCCCTTGCTCTTCATGATGTCGAGGGACTTGCGGATCCAGCCGTCGAGGTTGTTGCCGTAGGTCTTCTCGGCGACCGGCTTGACGTCGAGGCGCTGCGAAGACCGGCTCGCGGTCTCCTGCGCGGTGCGCTGCTGGGCGGCCTTCTGGGCGGCCTCGTTCTTCACCGCGGCCTCGGCCTGCTGCTGCGTGGCCTCGGTCTTCTGCTGCGCCGCGATGGCCTCCAGCTTGACGCTCTGGGTGGCGAGCTGGTCGGTGAGGGTTCCCTTGACGTCCGGGATCCGCTCGCTGCTGTATGCCACCTGGGCGGCGGAGACGGGGGCCGAGGAGGTGACCGTCTCCGCGCTGCTGGGAACCGCGGAGAAGGCGACGGCCGCGGCACCGAGGGCACCGACACCGGCGATCGCGATCTTGTGCTGCTTGGTCACCGTCCGACCGAGACTTCGAGTGCTGATGTTCTTGGGCATGGCAGATGGACCTCTTCGAATAGCGCGGAGGTCGCTTCCGTTCTGCGGGGGAAATCGGTTCTCCTCCGCACGGACGCCGCGGACGGAAACCCGCGGCGTTGAGCGACGGCAGCCATTCTTAGCGGTCGCAAAAACCCATGGCAAAGATGTGACGTACGATTCGCGGTAGTGGATCAGTCAGGGGCAAATCGGGACAGACTGGAACGTCTTTCCCGCTCGCAGCGGTCCTATTTATCTCCTATATGCCTTCGTACGTGATCTGCGCCCTATGTGCGGGGTCACATGGGCCCGGTGCTACTCTCACCAAGAGTTGCTGAAGCAATGCTCTGTGTGAGGTTTCTCCTCCGGGAGGATGAGGTGCACATCGCCGAACTCGTGCCACAGGTAGAGCCCGTCCAGGGCCGCCTCGTAGCCGCGGTGGACTGCCGCACGCCCCGCCACCGCCTCCAGCATCAGCAGATGCGACGCCTCCGGCTCGTGCAGCCCGGTCAGCAGCCCCTCGACGACCCGCACCCCCCGCTCGGGCGTCACCACCAGATCCGTCCACCCCTCGGCCGCCCGCACCACCCCGTCCGCACCCGTCGCCGACTCCAGGGCCCGCACGGCCGTCGTCCCGACCGCGATCACCCGCCCGCCCGGCCGTCGACCACCACCCGGCAAAGGAAGCGCTTCGTGCCCTGCCCGGTCCGCCCGTACGGCGTTGACCAGCCACGCCGAGGCCGCGGGCACCGCGAACCACTCCGGGTACGGCGGCTCGTGCGCCTCCGCCGAGGCCACCCCGGTGTGCAGCGTGACCGGCGCGAACCGCACACCCCGGCTCACCAGCTCCGCCACCAGACGGGCCGTGAAGGGCCGCGCGGCACTCGGCATCTCCGCACCGCCCGCCCCGTCGGGCGACGGCAGCGCGAACACCGTCTGGTACGCCGACAGCGACTGGTCCCGCTCCGTGTAGGCGTAGCGGATGGGCCGCCCGTGCGCCCGCAGCAGCCCGGTGACCTCCGCCCCGTACACCCGCGCCCACCACAGCCGCACACCCCGCTCGCTCAGCGGCTCCTCCAGCACCAGCCGTGCCCCGCCGGGCAGCCGCACCTCTGTACCCGCGGGCCCGCCCGCACGAGCGTGCGTGGTGCCCCTGCCGTCCGGATCCCGCAGTTCCACCGCCAACCGCCCGTCGTCCCCGCGCGTCGAGAAATGCACCACCACACGCGCGTGCCCGATCCGCCCGTCCACCGCGGCGGCCAGCGTCGGCGAGGTGTTCACGACCAGCAGATCCCCGGCCCGCAGCAGCCCCGGCAGTTCGGCGAACGCATGGTGCGCCACCTCGTCGCCGCGCGACACGAGAAGCCGTACGGCATCCCGGCCGAGCCCCGGACCGCGCTGCTCGGGCGGCACCCGCGCGGACAACTCCTCCGGCACCCGCAACGCCGACCTCATCGCCCCTCCAGCAGCGCCGGCGCCGCGTACCGGCCACTCGCCGGGCGCTCCTCCAGCAGTCGCAGGAAGGCGGGCACCACACCGGCCGGCGCGGGCCGCGGGCCGTCGTCGTCCGGTACGGCCGCCGCGTACAGGTCCGTCGCCATGTCCCCGGGGTCCACCGCCCACACCCGCAGCCCCGGCTCCTCCTCGCCCAGCACCGCCGCGAGCTGGTCCAGAGCCGCCTTCGAGGCGCCGTAGCCGCCCCAGGTCTCGTACGCCTCGGCCGCCGCGTCCGAGCTGACCGCGATCACCGCGCCCGCCGCCGACTCGCGCAGCAGCGGCAGCGCCTCCTGGACCAGACCCAGCGCCGCGACCACATTCACCTCCAGCGCCCTGCGCAGCCCGTCAAGGGGCAGCTCGGCCAGCCGCGCCAGCGGCTCCGCGCCCAGCGCGCTCGCATTGCTCACCAGCAGATCGACGCCGCCCAGCGCACGCGCGGCGGCCACCAGCTCGGCCCGGTGCCCGGCGTCGGTGACGTCCCCGGTCCGGGCCTCCACGCGCGTGCCGTGCGCGGCGATCTCTCCCCCCGCCCGCGCCAGGGCCGCGCCGCCCCGCGCGTCGAGCACCAGATCCCAGCCGCGGGCGGCCAACGCCTCGGCCAGTGCCCGCCCCAACCCCTTCGACGCGCCCGTGATGATCGCTACCGGCATGACAACCGTCCCCTCGGTCTCACCCGCCTCGGTTCGGCGGTGGCCCCACCGTAGGAACGCAACCCGGTCGGCCGCCTCGGACGCGGGCCGCACACCGGCGGGGTCCTTCGGCCTACGCCACCGGTCGGAGGCCCGGGACCTACACCGGTGGGCCTAGGCCCACCGGCCCACCCCCGGCGGCCACCGGTCCGATCCGCGCTGTCACACCCCGCCGGTACCGTGAGGACATGAGTCACGGCCCCCGGTCCGGCCTCGCCGCGGTCAGCTCCGCGCTCCTGGCCATGAGCAGGCACCTGGAGGTGCGCGACGTCCTCAAGACGATCGTCGCCTCGGCGCGCGAGCTGCTCGACGCGCACTACGCCGCGCTCGGCGTCCCGGACGATCACGGCGGGTTCGCCCAGTTCGTGGTCGACGGCGTCAGCGACGCCCAGTGGAAGGCCATCGGCCCGCTCCCGCGCCAGCACGGCATCCTGGCCGCGATGCTGCACGAGGCCACCCCCGTGCGCCTCGCCGACGTCCGCAAGGACCCGCGCTTCGAGGGCTGGCCCACCGCCCACCCCGAGCTGTCCGACTTCCTCGGACTGCCGATCCGCGACGGCGACGAGGCCATCGGCGCGCTGTTCCTCGCCAACAAGCGGCGCCCGAAGGGACACCGCCGGGACCCCGGCTGCGGATTCACCGAGGAGGACGAGGAACTCCTCGCCATCCTCGCCCAGCACGCAGCGATCGCCCTCACCAACGCCCGCCTCTACGAGCGCAGCCGCGAACTCACCATCGCCGAGGAACGCTCCCGCCTCGCCCACGAACTGCACGACGCGGTCAGCCAGAAGCTCTTCTCGCTGCGCCTGACCGCCCAGGCGGCGGCCCGTCTCGTCGACCGCGACCCGTTGCGCGCCAAGGGCGAGTTGCAGCAGGTGGCCGCGCTCGCCGCGGAGGCGGCCGACGAACTGCGCGCCGCCGTCGTCGAGTTGCGGCCCGCGGCCCTCGACGAGGACGGCCTGCTCGCCACCCTGCGCACCCAGATCCAGGTCCTCGACCGCGCCCACACCGCGCGCGTGACCTTCGCGAGCACATGCTTCCGCGCCCTGCCCGCCGCCCAGGAGGAGGCCCTGCTGCGCGTCGCCCAGGAAGCCCTGCACAACGCCCTGCGGCACTCCGGAGCCGCACATGTCGACGTGACCGTGAACCGGCGCGGCTGCGGGGCAGTCCTGTGCGTCACCGACGACGGCGGCGGCTTCGACCCGCGCTCCGTGCACCGCGCGGGGCGCCATCTCGGCCTGGTCTCCATGCGCGACCGGGCGAGCGGCGTCGGCGGCACGCTGACCGTGGAATCGGAGCCCGGCAAGGGCACCACGATCGAGATGGAGGTCCCCGGTGGCTGACGCGATCAGAGTCCTGCTCGTCGACGACCACCAGGTCGTCCGCCGGGGACTGCGCACCTTCCTGGAGGTGCAGGACGACATCGAGGTCGTCGGCGAGGCCGCCGACGGCGCCGAAGGGGTCGACCGCGCCGAGGAACTGCGCCCCGACGTCGTCCTGATGGACGTCAGGATGCCGGGCATGGACGGCATCGACGCGCTGCGCAGGCTCCGGGAACTCGGCAACCCCGCGCGCGTGCTGATCGTCACCAGCTTCACCGAGCAGCGCACCGTGGTCCCGGCCCTGCGCGCGGGCGCCGCCGGATACGTCTACAAGGACGTGGACCCGGACGCGCTCGCCGGCGCCATCCGCTCCGTACACGCCGGACACATCCTGCTCCAACCGGAGGTGGCCGGCGCGCTGCTCTCCCAGGAGGAGGCCAATTCCGGCCAGGGCCGCGGAGGTTCGCTCACCGAGCGGGAGCGCGAGGTGCTCGGCCTGATAGCCGACGGCCGCTCCAACCGGGAGATCGCCCGCGCCCTCGTGCTGTCCGAGAAGACGGTCAAGACGCACGTCTCGAACATCCTGATGAAACTGGACCTCGCGGACCGCACCCAGGCCGCGTTGTGGGCCGTCCGACACGGCCTGACCGGCTGAAACGCCCCCCGTGGGACCTCACCCCCGGCAGCACGGAGGGTTCCGTTCCGAGCTGAGATTCATACCGTCGTGGGAATGTCACCCGGATGGCGCATCCTCCGTGGATCTCCGGCGTTCTCCAGTGCGTGCCACGGCAACTTGCCGCGGTGATCGCCAAGGAGGGCTTAGAAGTGAAGAACCTGAAGAAGGCAGCGGCCGTGACGATGGTGGCCGGTGGCCTGGTGGCCGCCGGTGCCGGGATGGCCTCCGCCACCGAAGGCTCGTGGGCCGGCGGCAAGGCCGAGCACTCCCCGGGCGTCGTCTCCGGGAACGTCATCCAGGCCCCGGTGCACATCCCGGTGAACGCGGTCGGCAACAGCGTGAACGTCATCGGTGTGCTGAACCCCGCCTTCGGCAACCTCGGCCTCAACGGCTGACGCCGCGCCGCGCGGCGTCAGCGACCGCCGGCCTCCCGGACACCGGGAGGCCGGTCCGTTTGTCGTCCCAATCGTCCGATCGGGCTGTCGGCCGCGCAGCTCCGTACCGCCCGGACCCCATCGACGTTGATCAGCGTGCGACCCATGCCGGGTCGGCCACGCACACGCAGGAGGAACGTTTCCAATGAACATCGCCAAGAAGGCCGCCGTAGCCATGACCCTCGCCGGTATCGCCGCGGGCGCTTCGGCCGGTGCGGCCTTCGCCGACTCGGGAGCCGTGGGCGCGGCCGAGCAGTCCCCGGGCGTCGGCTCCGGCAACGTGGCTCAGGTCCCGGTCCACGTTCCCGTCAACGCCACCGGCCTCAGCGTCAACGTGATCGGCCTGCTGAACCCGGCATTCGGCAACCAGAGCGCCAACGGCTGAGCCAGAGCGGACCGACCAGGGCCCCGCCGGTCCGACGACGACCACGAGCGGGGCCCTGCGGCCGCAGCAACCGCCTCACCCAAGGGCACGCGGTACGGCCTTACGCAAGGGCGTGCGGTACCGCCTTCACAAGGGCACGCGGCACCGCACCACGCGAAGCCACCACCGCCCCCACTGCCCCCGTTACCCCTCCCGCGCCCCCGCTCACCGCATTCCCCGTTCCCGCTCCTCCACAACGGAGTTGTACGCCGCGACCAGCGCCCGCCGGGCCGTCCGCTCCACCGGACGCAGCGCGGCGCCCCGCGCCGCCATCTCCGACGCACTCACCGCCCCGCCGTGCCCGTTCTCGTACGCCAGCGACACCAACAGGCCCACCCGCTGCGCCAACTCCAGGACCCGCACCGCCCGCGGCGGATACCCCGGCGCCAACACCTCCCACCCCCGCCCGCCCGTCGCCGGGGCGCTGCGCGCCGCCCCCTCGACCCGCGCCCGGTACGCGTCGATCGCCGCCTCGGCCACCGGACCCGACCCGGCGAGATCCAGCCGCGACAGCAACTCCGTCGCCTCCCGCAGCGCCTCCGTCAACTCCCGCTCGGCCTCACCCAGCGACGGCACGTCGGCGGGCGGCGCCTGGCGCACCGGCAGACAACGCCAGACCACCTCGACGTGCACATCGCCGTCCGGGCCCGCCTCGTACACCTCGGGCACCAACCCGAACGCGGCGCCATGACAGACCACCGCCTCCTCCGCCTCCAGCGCCCGCGTGTTGAACTCGGGCGGCCCGCTCAGCCCCAGCGGATGCCCGGGCTGCGGCAGTGCCACCCGCAACCCCGTCACGCCCAGCGCCCGCAACCGGCCCAGCCCGAGCGTGAGACCGACCGGCGCCGGCTCACCCGGCAGCCCCTCCAACCGGTGCACCGCGTCCTCGCCCACGATGGCGAGTACGGCGTCGTCCGGGGAGACGAGTCCGGCCAAGAGGGCATTTCCCCAAGCGGCAAGGCGTCCTGAACGCGGTTCCGAGAGCATGCCCCCACCCTAAGAGCTGCGAACAGAGTGGGAGTCCGATCAGGGTGCGGCGTCTGGTGCGTGCGATGGCAAGGCGCCGGAAGGTCCTCGTAGCGGAGCTACCAGGGCGTTTCGGCAACGCCGCGAGCGTGCGTGCCAGACGCCGCGCGCCGGGCGCCCATTCTGTTCGCAGCTCTAAGGACCGGACCGATGGAATGGAGCGCGGCACCGGTGGCGTAGATTTCGTAGGGGCTGCGCCCACCGGCGCGGCGGACCGAGCCACTGGCGACCGCGACAGCGCCGAGACCGGCCACAACGCAAGGGGAGACAACGCGCTCATGAGCGATGTTCTGGAGCTTCAGGACGTATCGGTGGTCCGTGAGGGCCGGGCTCTGGTGGACCAGGTCTCCTGGTCGGTCAAGGAGGGCGAGCGCTGGATCATCCTCGGCCCCAACGGCGCGGGCAAGACCACCCTGCTCAACGTCGCCTCCAGCTACCTCTTCCCCAGCAAGGGCACCGCCACCATCCTCGGCGAGACCCTCGGCAGGCCCGGCACGGACGTCTTCGAACTACGCCCGCGCATCGGCGTGGCCGGCGTCGCCATGACCGAGAAGCTCCCCAAGCGCCAGACCGTCCTGGAGACCGTGCTCACCGCCGCGTACGGCATGACCGCCCACTGGCAGGAGGACTACGAGGAGGTCGACGAACAGCGCGCCCGCGCCTTCCTGGACCGCCTCGGCATGAGCGAGTACCTCGACCGGAAGTTCGGCACGCTCTCCGAGGGCGAGCGCAAGCGCACCATGATCGCCCGCGCCCTGATGACCGACCCCGAACTCCTTCTCCTCGACGAGCCGGCCGCCGGACTAGACCTCGGCGGCCGCGAGGACCTGGTCCGCCGCCTCGGCCGCCTCGCCCGCGACCCGATCGCCCCCTCCATGATCATGGTCACCCACCATGTCGAGGAGATCGCCCCCGGCTTCACCCACGTCCTCATGATCCGCCAGGGCAAGGTCATGGCCGCCGGCCCGCTGGAGCTCGAACTCACCTCCCGCAACCTCTCCCTCTGCTTCGGCCTCCCGCTCGTCGTCGAGCAGGTCGGCGACCGCTGGACCGCCCAGGGCCTGCCGCTGTCCTGACTTCCTTCGCGCCCTGTCCGACACGGGACCCGCGGCCCTACCATGACCACGTGGACAACATCGACGCATGGGTGTGGTGGCTGGTCGGCGCGGCGGCGCTCGGTATCCCGCTGGTCATCACCGCGATGCCGGAGTTCGGCATGTTCGCGGTGGGCGCCATCGCCGCGGCGGTGCTCGCCGGCCTCGGCTTCGACGTGGTGGTCCAGGTGCTCGGCTTCGTGATCGTCTCGGTCGCCCTCATCGCCGTCGTACGGCCCCTTGCCAACCGGCACAGCCGACAGCGGCCCGGACTCGCCACCGGCGTGGACGCGTTGAAGGGCAAACAGGCCGTCGTGCTGGAGCGCGTCGACGCGTCCGGCGGCCGCATCAAGCTCGCCGGAGAGGTCTGGTCGGCACGCGCCCTCGACACCGGCCGCGCCTATGAGGCGGGTCAGGAGGTGGACGTCGTGGACATCGAGGGGGCCACCGCGATCGTCATCTGACCTCGCGGGACTCAACTGCACCGAACGGACCACGAGTTGTCCGACGGTCTGCCAGACTCGACCAGCAAGATCTTCAACAACATAAGATCTTCCGAAAGCGCCGAGGCGGAGAAGGGTACGGGGAACAACGATGGCACCGATCATCATCGTCCTGATCATTCTGGTGGTGTTGGTCTTCATCGCCCTGATCAAGACGATCCAGGTCATCCCACAGGCCAGCGCCGCCATTGTGGAGCGATTCGGCCGCTACACGCGGACACTGAACGCGGGCCTCAACATCGTCGTCCCGTTCATCGACACCATCCGCAACCGCATCGACCTGCGCGAACAGGTCGTCCCGTTCCCGCCGCAGCCGGTGATCACCCAGGACAACCTGGTCGTGAACATCGACACCGTCATCTACTACCAGGTGACCGACGCCCGGGCCGCCACCTACGAGGTCGCCAGCTACATCCAGGCCATCGAGCAACTCACCGTCACCACCCTGCGCAACATCATCGGTGGCATGGACCTGGAGCGCACCCTGACCTCCCGCGAGGAGATCAACGCGGCCCTGCGCGGCGTCCTCGACGAGGCCACCGGCAAGTGGGGCATCCGCGTCAACCGCGTGGAACTGAAGGCCATCGAACCGCCCACCTCCATCCAGGACTCGATGGAGAAGCAGATGCGTGCCGACCGTGACAAGCGCGCGGCGATCCTCACCGCGGAAGGTACGCGCCAGGCCGCCATCCTCACCGCCGAAGGTGAGAAGCAGTCCCAGATCCTGCGCGCCGAAGGTGAGGCCAAGGCCGCCGCGTTGCGCGCCGAGGGCGAGGCCCAGGCCGTCCGCACGGTCTTCGAGGCGATCCACGCCGGTGACCCGGACCAGAAGCTCCTGTCCTACCAGTACCTCCAGATGCTCCCGAAGATCGCCGAAGGCGACGCCAACAAGCTCTGGATCGTGCCCAGCGAGATCGGCGACGCCCTCAAGGGCCTGTCCGGCGCCATGGGCAACTTCGGCCCGCTGGCGGGCGGTTCAGGGGGCAACGGCTCGTCGGGCGACAAGGGCACGATGGCGGAGCGCCGCGAAAAGCCCCAGATCGACTGACGCTTGCTTCCAACAACACCGCACAACCCCGCGCCCCCAAAGGGGCGCGGGGTTGTGCGCGAGCAACAACGCACGACCTGAGGACGGCAGCGCCCTGAAGGGGCGCGGGGAACTGCGCGAGCGACCACGAACAACCCGCAGTCGCCCCCCGCACCAGCCGCTACGGCGACCGCTCAGGCAGCATCCCGAGCCAACCAGTCCGGCAGCGCCTCGAACTCCTCGGCCCCCAGCGCAAGCAACATCGCATCGGCCGGCGTCGGCTCGAACGGCTTCCGCAGCAGCGGCATACCCGCCTGCTCCGGAGTCCGGTCGGCCTTGCGGTGGTTGTCCTCGGCGCACGAGGCCACCGTGTTCAGCCAGGTGTCCTGCCCGCCCCGCGACCGCGGCACCACATGGTCCACAGTCGTCGCCCGCCGCCCGCAGTACGCGCAGCGGTGCCGGTCCCGCACCAGCACACCCCGCCTCGACCACGGTGCCTGTCTTCGGAACGGCACCCGTACGTATCTGCACAGCCGGATCACCCGAGGCGCGGGTATGTCCACATCGGCGCCCCGCATCCGCAGTTCGGGGTGGGCCTGCTCGACGACCGCCTTGTCCTGGAGCACCAGCACGACGGCTCGGTTCAGCGTCACCGTCGACAGCGGCTCGAAGCTCGCGTTCAGCACCAGCGTGTCCCGCACCAGCCCACCTCCCGTGTGCACCGCCCACCCCCCGGCGGGCTTGGATCAACTCTGGACGGGCACGCCGAGATGGACAACGCAATAAAAAATGCCCGCCCCCGATCACATCCAAGACCGGGGGCGGGCAAACGTTCCATGAACGCTCGGCTGATTCGGCGGGCCGGATCAGCCCTTCGCAGGGTTCTCGTACTCGCCGATGAGCCGGGCGCGCGCGATCGCGTGAAAGCGCAGATTGAAGCCGACGACGGCGGGCGAGGCGTCGGCGTCCGGACCCAGCTTCTCCTGGTCCACCGCGTACACGGTGAAGACGTACCGGTGCGGGCCGTCACCGGGCGGCGGCGCGGCACCGCCGAAGTCCTTCGTGCCGTAGTCGTTGCGCACCTGCACCGCGCCCGCGGGCAGACCCTCGAACCCGCCGCTGCCCGCGCCCGCCGGCAGCCCGGTCACCGAGACCGGGATGTCGAACACGGTCCAGTGCCAAAAACCGCTGCCCGTCGGCGCGTCCGGGTCGTAGCACGTCACGGCGAAACTCTTGGTCTCGGGCGGGAAGCCCTCCCACCGCAGCTGCGGCGAGGTGTTGCCGGCCGCGTAGACCTGAGCGTCCTTGAGCGTCGCCCCCTCCTCGATGTCCTCGCTCGTCACCGTGAACGACGGCACGGGCGGGTGGAAATCATGGGGGAGCGGCCGCCGCTTGAGCTCGGTCACCTCGGTACCTCCTGATCCGTTCCTGCAGAGGGAACCGAGCCTAGAACCAGTTACGCCTGCTGCCGACCTCGGACAGCCACTGGTTGAGGTACGCCGCCCAATCGGTCCCGTGGAAGTCGTGCAGCCCCACCTGGAAGGACCGGAAGGTGTCGCTGCCCTCGCTGAACAGCCCGCCCTTCTTGTCCATTTCGAGAACGACGTCCATGAACTGCTCGTCGGCCACAAAGCTCAGCTCGACCTGGTTCAGACCGTGGTACTGCGACGGCGGATAGAACTCGATCTCCTGGTAGAACGGCAGCCGCTGCCGCGTGTTCCGGATGTGACCGCGCTCCAGGTCCGCGTTCTTGAAGCGGAAGCCCAACTGGATGAACGCGTCCAGGATCGCCTTCTGCGCCGGCAGCGGGTGCACATTGACCGGGTCCAGGTCGCCGGAGTCCACCGCGCGGGAGATCTCCAGCTCGGTCGTCACCCCGATGTGCATCCCGCGCAGCGCCTGCCCGTCGATCATCGTGACGGGCGTCTCCCAGGGGATCTCCAGTCCGAACGGCACCGTGTGCACGGCCCCCGCCTGCAACTCGAACGCGCCACCGAGCCGCACCTTGGTGAACTCGATGTTCTGCTTGTACTCCTCGTCGCCGCTCTCCACCTCGACCCGCGCCTGCAGGCCGACGCTCAGCCCCTGGATCTCCTGGTTCACGGATCCGCCTTGGATTCGCACCTCACCCTGGACGACGCCGCCCGGCACCACATTCTCCTCGGTGAGCACCGTCTCGACCGAAGCGCCACCGGCCCCCAGACTCGCGAGCAGCTTCTTGAACGCCATGACTCTCCCTTTACGTACGGACCCTTGATCCCTACAAACGCGATCCGGGCCCAGCCGGTTCCGCGGCACATCCTGGCAACGGCGGGATCCGCCGACCACCCCTTGGCACCCACTCCTGCTGGACTACGCTCAAGGGCCATGATCGTGCCCCCGGACCGCACGCCACTCCCCAGGAGCTTCTTCGACCGTCCCGTACTGCAGGTCGCCCCCGACCTCCTCGGCCGCATCCTGGTACGGACCACCCCGGACGGCCCGATCGTGCTGCGCCTGACGGAGGTCGAGGCGTACGACGGCCCGAACGACCCGGGCTCGCACGCCTATCGCGGCCGCACCCCCCGCAACGACGTGATGTTCGGTCCGCCCGGACACGTGTACGTCTACTTCACCTATGGCATGTGGCACTGCATGAACCTCGTCTGCGGCCCCGAAGGGACAGCGAGCGCCGTACTGCTCCGCGCCGGCGAGATCATCGAGGGCGTCGAGCTGGCACGTAAACGTCGACTATCGGCCCGAAACGACAAGGAACTGGCCAAAGGCCCGGCCCGCCTGACCACGGCCCTGGGCGTGGATCGAGCCCTTGACGACACGGACGCCTGCGCCCCCGGCGACACCCCGCTGAGAGTGGCCACCGGTACCCCCGTACCCCCCGACCAGGTACGCAACGGTCCGCGCACGGGTGTGTCCGGCGACGGCGGCGTCCACCCATGGCGCTTCTGGATCGCCGACGACACGACGGTGAGCCCTTATCGGGCCCATGCACCCCGACGTCGCTCAAGTTGACGCGTTCTTGAAGGATGCGTAACGTAGCCCGAGCCGCTTGAACCGGGTACGGCATTCGCCAGCAGCCGGAAGCGGCCAACCCACTACCTGCGATACCCCTCAGCGAGGGAAAATTCTGCATGTCTGCATGCTCGAATTCAAGAACTCGCGAACTCGATTATGAGTTGCCGAGGGAATCCGCTAACGTAGTGAATGTCGAAAGGCCCCGCCGACCGGGAATCAGATCCGAAAAGGTCTGATAGAGTCGGAAACACCGAAGGGAAGCGCCCGGAGGAAAGCCCGAGAGGGTGAGTACGAAGGAAGCGTCCGTTCCTTGAGAACTCAACAGC
>NZ_JBSGBN010000176.1:0-16754 GCF_053601275.1 Streptomyces sp. NPDC004752
ACAGTCGTGGGAATGTCCGTGATGTCTCCTTCAGGAGGTGCTCAGTACCGGATGGGGTACTCGGTCGCGGCCGGTCGGGGAGCCGACGGCGGGCGCGGCCCGCGGCGGCAGCGGCCCGGTGGCGCGCCACAGCCGGACGAGGGCGAGCCCGGCGGCGGTCGCCAGCAGCCCGTTGCGCAGCAGCATCAGCAGGGAGCCGGTCCAGGTGCAGTGGATGACCTCGCTGTACAGCGTGGGGTACACGACGGCGCTGACCGCACTCGCCGCCACCACCAGCGCGGCGACCGGGCGTTGCGTGGTGTGCCGCGAGGTCAGGCAGACCGCGGCCAGGCCGAGCAGCCAGACCATGTACTGCGGGCTGATGACCCGGCTGGTGACGGTGAACAGCAGCACGGCGCACAGGGCGGCGTCGAACGGCGTCGCCTCGTTCCAGCGCCGGGCCCGCACCCGCCACAGCAGCAGGACGCAGCAGGCGGCGGCCGTCAGGGCGAGGGAGACCTCGGCGACCGTGACGACGTACGGGCCGGTGAACTCCATGGCGCCGTACCGGTACCGGACCCGGCCGGACCAGCCGGCGTGCCGGGCCAGGCCGAGCGCCGTGCCGCCCAGGGACTCGATCTGCACGCCCCGGCCGCTCTGCTGCCCCAGGAAGGAGAGGGGATCGGTGAACAAGAGCGCGAACAGCCCCAGGGTGACGGCGCCGGTCCCGGCCGCCCACGTCCACGCGGACCGTGTCGGCCGCCCCCGGGGCGTGCCCAGCAGCAGCAGCGCGGGCCACACCTTCACCAGGGCGCCCAGCGCCGCGAACACCCCGCACACACGTGTGGAGCGGGACAGCGTCAGCAGGGAGATGACGGCGAGGGCGGTGACCTGGACGTCGTACCGGGCCAGCGGGAGATGCAGCAGCAGCGGCAGGCCGCCGGTCCACAGCCCCGCCCCGAGCAGACTGCGGCCCGGCCGGGTGCCCGCGCGGGCCAGCGCCAGCGCGATCACCGCGTCGGCGGCGAGCGTGAGGGCCACGAACCCCTGGAAATACGTCAGTCCGGGCAGCAGCGCTGGGGACAGCAGCACCGTGCCCGCGCCCGGCGGGTACTGCCACAGCGTGTCGTGCGCCGGGAAGGCGCCGTGCGACAGAAGTCCGTACCAGTGGGCGTACAGGCGCCACACCTCGCGGGCCACCGCGCCTCGGCCGAGCAGCGGCGCGGAGTCGTGCGCGAGCAGCCACAGCATCAGCGCGCGGGTGGCCAGCCAGAGAGCGGCGAGGGCGGTGAGGGACGCGCGAGGTGCGAGGGGAGCGAGGGAGACGAGGGGGAGCTGACGGCGGTTCATCACCTTGGAGCGTAAGCCGTGCGGATGGTGTATTGATGCCGATACGCCGTCATTGCCCGGCAAAGGTTGGCTAATCGCAAAAGATCGGGACCGTGGTGAACATCGGGCGCCTGCTGATCCGGCCGTCGAACCGTGTCCGTCGTACCGCGGTCGTGGCCGCCCCCGCTGCTGTCATGTTCGCGCTCGGCATATGGGGGGTCGACCGCGGCGGGATGTGGCGCGACGAGGCCGTCACCTTCCAGGTCGCGCGCCGCTCGGTGCCGCAGATCTGGCGGCTGCTGCACGAAGTGGACGCGGTGCACGGCCTGTACTACCTGCTCATGCACGCCGTCCTCGCCCCCCGTCCCGGCGAGGTCCTGCTGCGGCTGCCCTCCGTGTGCGGGGCGGCGGCGGCCGCGGCCCTGGTCGCCGCGCTCGGCGCCCGGCTGGCCGGACCGCGGGTCGGCCTGTGGGCCGGGCTGCTGTACGCCAGTACGCCGATGGTCGGCCACTACGCCCAGGAAGGCCGCTCGTACGCGCTGGTCGCGGCGGGCGCCGCGGGGGCGACGCTGCTGCTCGTACGGGCGGTCGACGAGACCCCCGGTCCGGGTGAACCCGGCGGACGGGGGCGAGGCGGCCAGGGGCGGGGCGGCCGGTGGCCGGGCGGCCGGGGCTGGTGGGCGTACGGCGCGGTGCTGGGCGTCACCTGTCTGCTGCATGAGTTCGCGGTCCTGCTGCTGCTCGCCCACGCCGTGACCCTGGCGCTGGCGCGCGTGGCACGCGGGGTGTGGCGCCGCTGGGCGTGCGCGGCCGGGGCCGTCGTCCTCGCGCTGCTGCCGATGGTGCTCGTCTCGCACGCGCAGTCGGCGCAGGTCGCCTGGGTGCGGGAGCCCG
This sequence comes from Streptomyces sp. NPDC004752, assembly GCF_053601275.1. Taxonomy (NCBI): domain Bacteria; kingdom Bacillati; phylum Actinomycetota; class Actinomycetes; order Kitasatosporales; family Streptomycetaceae; genus Streptomyces; species Streptomyces sp. NPDC004752. The sequence goes on from NZ_JBSGBN010000176.1 coordinate 2,203, forward strand.
ATCTGCACAGCGCGCAGGCCCTGCTGCGGGCGTTCGCGGGGCCGACGACCGCGGTGTACTGGACGTGCCTGGCGCTCGCGGCGGTGGCGCTGACCCGGCTGGTCGGCCGACGCGGCGAGGTGACCTGCGCGGCCGTCGCGCTGCCGCTCGCGGTACTGCCGCCGGTGACGCTGATGCTCGTCTCCCGGTTCTCCCCGCTGTACGTCGACCGCTATGTGCTGTACGCGCTGGCCGGGGCGCCGCTGCTGGTGGCCGCCGGGGCGGACCGGGTGGCCGGGTGGCTCGCGCGCTCGCGGACCGGCTCCCCGCTGCTCACCCTCGCCGGCGGCCTCGCCGTCGCCGTCGCGCTCGTCCACCAGCTCCCGCTGCTGCGCGCGGACCGCTCGGCGGACCACCGCCCCGACAACCTGGCCGCCGTCTCGCGCGCGGCGGCCCGTGAACTGCGCCCCGGCGACCCGGTGTTGTTCGTGCCGGGGCGGGTACGGGCCACCGCGCTGGCGTATCCGGCGGGATTCCACGGGACCCGGGACGTGGCGCTGGCGGCCGGGGCGCCCGTGTCGGGGACGCTGTACGGCACGGAGGTGGACGCGAAGGTCCTGCGGCGCAGGCTCGCGGCGCTCGACCGGGTGTGGGTGGTCGCCGACCAGTACGCCGTGGTGACGCCCGGCCACCCGCGCAACCCCGTCGACCGGCTCAAACTCGCCGTCGTCAACGAGCAGTTCTCGCTGCGCGAGCAGTCGGTGCGGGACCGGGTGCTGCTGCGGCTCTACGTCCGCCGCACCCTCGCTACCGAGGCGCCGGTGGCGCAGGTGGCGCAGGTGACTCCTCCAGTGCCGCGGCGTCCAGAGCGCTGGTGAGCCGGTCCAGGCGCGCGCGCAGCTCGCCGATCTCGGCGAGGTCGAAGCCGGTCGCGGCGGCGATGCGGCGCGGCACCCGAAGCGCCCGCTCGCGCAGCGCGGCGCCCTGCCCGGTCAGCCGTACATCCACCGACCGCTCGTCGCGCGCGCTGCGCTCCCGCCGTACCAGACCCGCCGCCTCCAGTCGCTTGACCAGGGGCGACAGCGTGCCGGAGTCGAGCCGCAGCAGTGTGCCCAGCGTCTTGACGGGCGTGTCGCCCCGCTCCCACAGCACCAGCATCACCAGGTACTGCGGGTAGGTGAGCCCGAGGTCCTTGAGGACGACCCGGTAGACGCCGTTGAAGGCGCGGGACGCGGCGTGCAGAGAGAAGCAGATCTGGCGGTCCAGGTGGAGCCAGTCCGCCTCGGCGGCGGAGGTATCGGCGGGGGTCTCGGTGGCGGTCATGGCTCCAGGGTAGCTCCGGCGGGCCATTTAGTTGTGCACAATTTAGTTGTGTGCTCTACTTGTGGTCGTGAGGGCGGCCGGACCGGAGCCGCCGGACCGCGAGCAGCACTTCGAGAACTCACTTCGAGGGCTCACTTCGAGAGGGATGGTCTTTCATGGACGCGCTCTACACCGCCGTCGCCACCGCCACCCACGGCCGCGAGGGCCGTGCCGTCTCCTCCGACGGCCGGATCGACCTCGCCCTGGCCCTGCCGGTGGAGATGGGCGGCAACGGCCAGGGCAGCAACCCGGAGCAGCTGTTCGCCGCCGGCTACGCGGCCTGCTTCGGCGGCGCCCTCGGCGTCGTCGGCCGCCAGACCAAGGTGGACGTCAGCGACGCGGCGGTGACCGCCGAGGTCGGCATCGGCAAGCAGGGCGAGGGCTTCGCCCTGAAGGTGACCCTGCGGATCGAACTGCCCGCCACCGTGGACGCGGAGACCGGCCGCAAGCTGGTCGAACAGGCCCACCAGGTGTGCCCCTACTCCAACGCCACCCGCGGCAACGTCCCGGTCGAGCTCGTCATCGAGTGAACCGCGGAAACCGGGCGGGCCGCGCCGCCTTCCGCTGACCGGCCCGCGGTCCCGCGCAGGGGGCGCCGCGCACGGGGCGTCGGGCCGGGAGGCCGGTGGTCACCGGAGGGCCGGGACACGAACGAGGCGCGGCAGGTGCCGAGTGTTCTCGATGCGGCGATGCGGCGATGCGGCGATGCGGTGAGCGGCTCTGCCGCCGCTCGCCTCATCTCACCTCATCGAGTGAGCCGACCGCCGGCCGAGCCCCTGCGCGGGCAGCGGCACCGTCCGCCGCAGCACCGGCTCCAGCAGCAGCGGCACCCCGACCACCGGCAGCAGCCAGGCCAGCACGATCAGCCGGTCGCCCCAGATGTTGATGTCCGGATGGCCCGCCTGGGTGAGAAGGCCGGTGGCCGCCGCCGCCAGCAGGAAGCAGCCGAACGCGGGCCGCCGCAGCGCACCCCACAGCCCGGCCGCCAGCGCCGCCACGAACAGCGGCTGCCCCGCCTGCCGCCGCGCCCACTCCACCCAGAAGTTGCCCTGAAGATGCAGAAACTCCGACCACGGGTGGGCCCGGTCCGGCCGGGCGAAGTGGTCGGTGAGCAGGTCCTGGAGGCTCTCGGACTCGGCCGGATAGTGCAGCAGCCGGGCCAGCAGCACGGTGCCCAGGGCCGCACAGCACCCCACCGCGGTGATCGCCACGACCCCGCGCCCCGGCGCCCGCCCGCGCCGCAGGCCCGCCACGACGACCGCGGCCCCCGCCACGGCCAGGGTCAGCCCGAGGAACAGCGCCTGGGAGTGCTTGACCGCGAACAGCGCGAGCAGACCCCCGCCGGCCAGGGCCGTGCCCGCCCGGGCCCGCCCGGTCAGCGCCAGCGCACAGCCCCACACCGCAGCCAGGGTCAGCGCCAGCATCAGGCCCTCGGTCATCGGACGCATGGCCGTCGCGCCGCACGGCAGGACGCAGTACAGCGCCTGCCCGGTCAGCGCGAGCGGTACGGACACCGACAGGGTGCGCAGGATCAGGAAGACGAGGACCGCGCCCGCCACCGTGACGAGCACGCCCGCCGTCCACACACCCCAGGTCACGCCCAGCGTCGTGACGAACGGCAGCAGGAACACCGGGTAGCCGGGACGCACCTCGAAGATCCGCTTGAGCCGGGGCTTGATGAACGGCGGGATGTGCCCGTCCGTCTGCCCGGCCGCAAGCCGCCGCTCCACCAGCCCGAGCGCGTCGGCCCGGCACTCGGCGGCCACCCGGGAGGCGGGGTCCGGCCGGTGGAAGCGCACCACGTCCACGTTCTGGCCGCGCCGGGCGAGCGAGGCCCGGCCCGCGCAGGCCCAGTCGACCGTGGCCGCCGCGGCCTCCCGCTGGTCCGCGCCGCCCAGAGTCAGCGCGTACGCCACGTAGTTCTTCGAGTCGGGGGTGTCCCGGCCGGTGACACTTCCGAGTTGGAGCAGCGCGAACACCGCGGCCAGGAGCAGCACCCAGGCGCGCGGCCTCATGTCGACGCCAGCAGGTCGCGGCCGGCGGCCGGGCCGGGCACCCGGGCGGCATCGGGCTCCGGCATGGACTGGCCGAGCAGCAGCGTCCGCACCACCCGCTCGGCGGCCCGCCCGTCGTCGAACTCGCAGAATCGGGCCCGGAATCGGGCCCGGAGCCGGGCCGACTCGGCGTCCCGCCAGCTCCCGGAGGCGAACAGGGCGGCCAACTCGTCGTAGGAACGCGAGACATGGCCCGGGGCCATGGCCGTGATGTCGAAGTAGGCGCCGCGGCTCGCCGTGTACGCCGCCCAGTCGTCCGCGTGGACGACGATCGGCCGGTCGAGATCGGCGTAGTCGAACATCAGGGCCGAGTAGTCGGTGACCAGCGCGTCGGCGGCGAGCATCACCTCCTCGACATGCGGCTCGTCCGTGGCGTCCACGACCACCCCGCGCCGGTGCAGCTCCGCCAGGCCGAATCCGCGTGCCGGGCCGGTCGCCAGGCCGGGGTGCAGCCGGACGACCAGGGTGTGCCCCTCGCCCAGGTCGGCGGCGAACCGGGCCGGGTCCACGCGCTCCACCAGGCCGCCCCGGCGGTAGTCGCGGCGGGTCGGCGCGTACAGCACCACCCGGTGGTCCGCGGGGATGCCGTGCCGCGCGCGGAACGCGGCCCCGGCGGCGGTGCCGGAGCCGTCGAGCGCGGCCCGGACGAGGATGTCGTTGCGCGGGCTGCCGGTACGCGCCGAGGCGAAGTGGCACGGGTAGGCCCGCTCCCACACCAGCTCGGAGTGGCGGTTGGCGACCAGGCTGTGGTCCCAGCGGTCGGCCCGGCGGAGCAGCTGCGGTACGTCGAAGCCGAGCCGGGCGCCCGGCTTGCCCAGCAGATCGGCGCCCAGATAGCTGAGCGGGGTGCCCTGGTGGGTGTGGATGTGCACGCTGCCGGGGCGTTTGGCCAGGGTGCCGGGCCAGTTGACGTTGTTGACGAAGAAGCCGGCCCGGGCGGCCAGCCGGTGGTGGGCGGGGGAGTCCAGCAGTACGTGCTCCACGTCGTCCGGGACCAGCGCCGAGTCCGCCGCGTCCCGCACCACCCACACGCCCCGCAGTTGCGGGGCGATCTCCCGCGCCTTGTGGTAGATGGCGGCCGGGTCGCCGAGCACCCCGCGGTGCGAGAACGCCGAGTAGAGCACGAGCTGCGGGTCCAGCGGGCGGCGGGCGTGCACCGCGAAGACGCCCCGCTCGACGCGTCCGGCCGCGGCCCGCCGGACCCGCAGCCCGCGCCGCCCCAGCTCCCGGCCGGCCCGCGCCGCCTGCCGCCGCGCCAGATAGGCCGGGTACGGGCCGGTCAGCACGGCGACCTCGCCGTCGATCCGGGCTCCGTCCGGCTTGTGCCGCTGGAACAGCGCGGCCGTGCGCCGGAAGAACTCGGCCCGGTCGGACGGTGGCAGCCGGTCCGGCTTGGCGAGGATGTCCAGGCAGTGCTCGCCCATCTTGCGGTGCAGATAGGGCCGCCAGCCGGCCAGCTCGGGATGCTCGTCGACGAACGCGAAGACCCGCTCGTACTGGTCGTGGATGTCGAAGTGCTTGCGGCTGGTGGTGGACAGGATGTTGCCCTGACGGCGCTGGCGGTAGTTCAGGCAGATCCGGTCGAGCACGGCGATGCGTCCGGCGCTGAGCAGCACCGGGAAGGTCCAGGGGGTGTCCTCGTAGTAGCCGGGCGGGAAGCGGAAGCCGTGCTCTGTCACATAGGCGCGACGATAGACCTTGTTCCACACCACCATCAGCAGGTCGAGGATCCGGGGGTGTTCGGCGGCGGTGAAGGTGCCGTCGCCGGCCTCGGTCAGCACCTGGGCGAGGACGTTGCGCCGGGTGCCGCCCCACCAGTAGGTGCGCGCGTAGTCGAAGACCAGCACGTCCGGGTCGTCGGTCTCGTCCAGGCGGTCGGCGACGGCGCGCAGCGCGCCCGGTGTGAGGGTGTCGTCGCTGTCGAGGAACAGCAGGTAGTCGCCGGTGGCGTGGGGCAGTCCTGCGTTGCGGGCGTGGCCCAGGCCGACGTTCTGCGGCAGGTGCAGCACGCGCACCCGCGGGTCGCGGGCCGCGTACTCGTCGAGGATCGCGCCGCAGCCGTCCGGCGAGCGGTCGTCCACGGCGATCACCTCGAAGTCGGCGAAGGACTGGGCCAGGACCGAGTCGAGGCACTCGCGCAGGAAGCCCTGCACCTTGAAGCACGGGACGATGACGCTGAAGCGGGGCACTGCGGGTCAGCTCCTTGCGAGGGTCGCGGCGGCGGGTGCGGGGATGCGCTCCGCGAGCGGGATCACCGGCGGGATCGCCTCCGGCGGCTCGCCGAGCAGCACCCGCCGGACCACCCGCTCGGCGGCCCGGCCGTCGTCGAACTGGCAGAACCGCTCCCGGAACGCGGCGCGCAGCGCCCGCGACTCCGCTCCCGTGTAGGTGCCGTCACGGAAGACGCGCGCGAGTTCCTCGGGCGTGCGCGCCACCGGGCCCGGCGGCGCCGCCATCAGGTCGAAGCAGACGCCCCGTGTCTCCCGGTAGACCTCCCAGTCGTCCGCGTACACGACGATCGGCCGGTCCAGATTGGCGTAGTCGAACATGATCGACGAGTAGTCGGTGACCAGCGCGTCCGCGGCCAGGCAGACGTCCTCGGAGGAGCGGTGTGCGGATACGTCGATGATCCGGCTGGTCCGGCCGTCCACCGCCGGCCGGCCGTGGTCGTAGAAGTAGTGGGCGCGCAGCAGCACGACCACGTCCTCGCCGGCCGCCGCGCAGAACGCCTCCAGGTCGAGGCCCGGCTCGAAACCGGTGTGGTGGTCGCGGTGGGTGGGCGCGTACAGGACGGCCGTGCGGCCCTCGGGCACGCCGAGTTCCCGGCGGATCCGGGCCACGTCCTGCGCGGTCGCCGTGTAGTACACGTCGTTGCGCGGATAGCCGTACTCCAGCGCCTCGTACGAGCCGGGGAAGGCGCGCTCCCACACCTCGGTGGAGTGGCGGTTGGAGGACAGGTTGAAGTCCCAGCGGTCGACCCGGCCCAGCAGCTTGGCGAAGCTGCCGGTCTGCGCGGCCACCACCGGATACGTCGACTGGTCCACGCCCATCGTCTTCAGCGGCGTGCCGTGCTGGGTCTGGACGTGCACGCTGCCCGGCCGCTTGACGACGCCCTCGGCGAAGTTGGCGTTGTTGACCAGGTACTTGGCGCGGGCCAGCACCTCCCAGTAGCGGTGGGAGCCGATCACCGCGTGATCCACGTCCGGCGGTACGGCGTGCTCCTGGCCGGCCTCCACCAGGAACACCGAGCTGATGTGCGGGGCGAGTTCGCGGGCCTTGGCGTGGATCGCGGCCGGGCTGCAGGCGTAGCCGCGGCCCCAGTAGGCGCAGTACACGGCGAGCCGCGGGTCGATCGGGCGGCGCAGCTGCGCCCGGTAGCGCAGCCGGGTGCGCAGCATACGGGGGCGCGGGACGCGTTCGGCCGCCCGCGTCGCGGACCGGTTGGCGGCGCGCAGCGCGCGGAACGCCGTGTAGGCGCCCGCCGCCAGCAGCCGGTGCTGGACGCCCAGGCTGCCGGCCGGTACCCGGAAACCGGCCGGGCGGTGCCGGCGGTGCAGGCGGCGGGCGCGGCGGAAGAAGGCCCGGTGCCGGGAGGGCAGCCGTTCGGGGCGGGAGGCCGTCTTCAGGACGGCCGCGAAGAGCTGCTCGAACAGCGGCCGGGCCCGTTCGGCGGGCAGACCCTGCTCGGCGGCCCGGGTCAGCACCAGGTCCACCTGGTCGAGCAGTTCGCGCTGGTGCTCGCCCGGCAGGTTGAGTCGGCTGCCCTGCCGCCGCAGCCGGTGTTGGACGAGCACCCGGCGCAGCACCGCGACCCGCTCGGCGGCGAGGGTCGCGAGGCCGCCCCAGCCCAGATCCGTGAAGTGGCCGTCGGGAAAGGCGAGTCGGTGCTCGGCGACGAAGGAGCGGCGGTAGGCGGCGCTCCACGCGGGAAGCGGTACGCCGGTGAGCCGTGGGGCGTGGGCGGGGGTGAACGCGCCGTCGGGGGCGGCGGCCAGCAGCGGGGCGGCGGGGTTGCCCGGCTCGCCCTCCCACCAGAGGGCCCGCTCGTGCTCGAAGTACAGCACGTCCACGTCGCCCGTCTCGCCGAGCCGCGCGTCCAGCGCCGCCAGCGCTCCCGGGAGGAGGATGTCGTCGCCGTCCAGGAACAGCAGATAGGTACCGGACGCCGCCCGCATCCCGGCGTTGCGCGCCCCGCTCAGCCCGGCGGACGGCGGTGAGTGCACCGGGCCCACCCGGGAGTCCCGCTCGGCGTACTCCCCGGCGACGTCCGCCGCCGGGGAGTCGGGTGCGTCGCAGACCGGGATCAGCTCCAGGTCGCCGAGGGACTGGGCGAGGACCGAGTCCAGCGCCTGGGACAGTCGGCCCGCGACCCCGTGGGACGGAACGATGATGCTGAAGCGGGGCATTGCGCTCTTTCTGTTGTCTTACCTGCCGCCCGGGTCGCCGGGGTCCCGGGACTCAGGCCGTACGGACGCGGCCGGGCCGCCCGGTCGGCCGCCAGGTGGCCGGCCGGGTCGGGGTGGGCCGAGAAATGCTGCGGGGCATGGGAACTCCCGTAAGGGGCAACGGTGTTCAGCGGCCGTCGGTGACGGTGACCGGACCGGAAGGTTGCGGAAGGGTTACCGGAGGAGAACTGATGGGTGCCGAGGAGGCCGCGGAAGCGGGGGAAGCCGAGGACGCCGAGGACGCCGAGGACGCCGAGGACGCCGACGGCACCGGATGGCGCTCGGCGAGCGGCGTGACCGGCGGCAGCCCACCGGCCTCGCCCAGCACCACGTGCCGGACGACCCGCTCGGCGGCCCGGCCGTCGTCGTACGGGCAGAACCGCTCCCGGAACGCGGCCCGCAGCTGGGCCGAGCGCGAGCCGCGCCAGTGGCCGGTCGCGAAGATGTCGATCAGCTCGTCCGCGGTGCGCGCGACCGCGCCCGGCGGACAGGAGCGCAGGTCGAAGTAGGTGCCACGGGCCGCCTCGTAAGCCTCCCGGTCCGGGGCGTACACGACGATCGGCCGGTCCAGGTTGGCGTAGTCGAACATGATCGACGAGTAGTCGGTGACCAGCGCGTCCGACGCGAGACACAGGGACTCGACGCTCGGGTGGCCGCTGACATCGATGACGCGCTCGCCCTCGGCCGGCGGCCCCTGGTGCCCGGGGTGGGCGCGCACCAGCAGCACATGGCGCGGGCCCAGCCGGCGCAGCAGGTGCTCCGGGTCGAGCGGCAGCTGCGGGGTGCGCCGGTGGTCGCGGTGGGTGGGCGCGTACAGGATCGCCACCGTGCCCTCGGGGATGCCGAGTTGCTCGCGCAGCCGCGACACGTCCGCCGAAGTCGCCTTCTGGAAGACGTCGTTGCGCGGGTAGCCGTACTCCAGCGTCGTGTAGCGGCCCGGGCAGACCCGCTCCCAGGTGAGGGTGGAGTGGCGGTTGGCGGACAGCACGTAGTCCCACTTGTCGACGCCGTCGAGGAACGCCTCGAAGTCCGTGCCGCGGGCGGCGGCCGGGCGGTCCTGCAGATCGAGGCCCATCCGCTTGAGCGGGGTGCCGTGCCGGGTCTGCACACAGACCTGGCCGCGCCGCTTGACCAGCCGCGGGTCCAGATCGCCGTTGTCCACCAGGTACTTGGCGCGGGCCAGCGCCGTCCAGTGGGCCGCCGTGCCCGGCCGCAGCCCGCGGGTGCCCGGCGGCACGGTGTGCTGATGTTCGGGCCGGGCGATCCACGCCGTGCGGATGTGCGGGGCGTACGCGCGGAACGCGGCCTCCAGCGCGCCGGGGTTGCAGCCGTGGCCGCGGCCCCCGTACGCGGCGAACACCGCCCGGTCGGCGCGCACGGGCAGGCACCGCTGGACGCGGTAGTGCAGCCGCAGGGCGGCGGTGCGCACCGCCCGGCGCAGGCCGGCGGCGAGCCTTCGCGCGCGTCGGCGCAGGGCGGCCGCCAGCCGGAGCGCGCGGTAGGTGCGGTGTGCGCCCAGCCGGATCAGGGTGTGCCGCGGGCGGGAGCGCCACGGGACGCGGGTGCCGGGTGTGCGGTGGCGCAGGTAGTGGGCGCGGGCCCGGCGCAGGAACTCGGCCCGGCTGCCGCGCGGCAGCCGGTCCCGCCTGCCGTACACGGTCGCCAGATGGTCCACCATGCGCTGGAACAACACCGGCTGCCAGCGGGCGAGTTCGGGCCGCTCGGCGACGTACGCGAAGACCCGGTCGTACTGCTCGAAGATGTCGAAGTGCTTGCGGCTGGTGGTGCCGAGGATGTTGCCGGACCGACGCTGCCGGTAGTGCACGCACACCCGGTCCAGGGTCGCGAGGGACCGCGCCGACATCAGGGCCGGGAAGGTCCAGGGGGTGTCCTCGTAGTAACCCGGCGGGAACGACAGCCGCTCGGCCTCGACGAACTCCCTGCGGTATGCCTTGTTCCAGGCGACCATCAGGACGTTCAGCAGCCCCGGCCGGTCCGTCAGCCGGAAGGGGGCCGGGCCCTCCTCGGTGAGCTGGGCGGCGAGCTTGTTGCGGACCGCCTCCCCCGTCCAGTAGGTGCGTGCGTAGTCGTAGACCAGGACGTCCGGTTCGCCGGTCTCCTTGATCCGGTCGGCGATCGACTCCAGGGCGCGGGGGGTGAGCGTGTCGTCGCCGTCGAGGAAGACCAGGTAGTCGCCCATCGCGCACTCCATGCCCGCGTTGCGGGCCCGGCCCAGGCCCCGGTTCTCGGGCAGGCGCACCGGCCGCACCCGTGCGTCGCGCGCCGCGTACTCGTCGATGATCGCCCCGCTGCCGTCCGGTGAGCGGTCGTCCACGACGATCAGTTCGAGATCCGGGTACGACTGCTCCAGCACCGAGTCCAGACATGCGTGGAGGTACGCCTGCACCTGGTACACGGGGACAATGACACTGAACCTGGGCACGGCACATCCATGGGTCGGTCGTCGCGGGCGTTCTGCCCGGGAACGGCCGATGGAGTGACGTGGTTACGGTTCGTACGGCATACGGGGGACAGGGCAGATCAGGTGAACGTCCGCCGAGGGGCGGGCCGATGCCGGTCCGCCCCCCAAAGGGTGCCCTTTTCCGGTTACTTGACCGCGCTGCTCAACCGCGCTGCTCAACCGCGCTGCTCAACCGCGCTGCTCAACCGCGCTGCTCAACCCCGCTGCTTGACCGCGTCACTTGACCGCGCCCGCCATGACCCCGGACACGAACTGCCGCTGGAACGCGAAGAACACCGCCAGCGGGATCACCATCGAGATGAACGCGCCCGGCGCCAGCACATCGATGTTGTTGCCGAACTGGCGGACCTGCGTCTGCAGGGCGACCGTGATCGGCTGCGAGCCCGACTTGGCGAACACCAGCGCGACCAGCATGTCGTTCCACACCCACAGGAACTGGAAGATGCCCAGGCTGGCGATGGCGGGCCCGCCGAGCGGCAGCACCACCCGTGCGAACAGCCGCAGTTCACCGGCCCCGTCCAGCCGGGCCGCCTCCAGCAACTCCCGTGGGATCTCCGCGAAGAAGTTCCGCAGCAGGAACACCGCGAACGGCAGGCCGAAGCCGGTATGGAACAGGACGACCCCGAGGATCGACCCGAACAGCCCGATCGTGCCGAACAGTTCGGCGATCGGGATCAGCGCCACCTGCACGGGCACCACCAGCAGACCGACCACGGCCAGGAACCACCAGTCGCGGCCCGGGAACTCCATCCACGCGAAGGCATAGCCCGCGAGCGAGCCGATGACGACGACCAGCACCGTCGCCGGGACCGTGATCAGCACCGTGTTCACCAGGGAGTCGGTGATGTCGCCGTTCTCCAGCAGCTTCCGGTAGCTGTCGAAGGTGAGTTGGGACGGCTCGGTGAACACGTGCCACCAGCCGTCGGCGCTCATGTCCTCGGGCGCGCGCAGTGAGGAGATGAGCAGACCGATGGTCGGCACCAGCCAGAACAGGCCGACGACGGCCAGGACGGCGCGGACCAGTGCGCCGCTCAGCCGCTCCGCGATCCGTGCGCCGAGCGGCCGCCGGGCCTTGACCGGCCGGCCGGGAGCCGCCTCGCCGATGCTTTCGGCCTGCGTCGTCATCGCCGCCCCTCCCGCCTCAGTCGACGGATGTTGAACCACATCACGGGGATCACCAGCAGCAGCAGAAGCACCGCGATGGCGCTCGCGACACCGGGCTTGCCCTCCGCGAAGCCCTTCCGGTACAGCTCCAGGGCCAGCACGTTCGCGTCGTCCTGCGCGGAGCCCGGCGCGATGATGAAGACCAGGTCGAACACCTTCAGCACATTGATCATCAGGGTGACGGTGACGACCGCGAGGACCGGCGCGAGCAGCGGCACGGTGACCCTCCGGAACACCTGCCACTCGCTCGCCCCGTCGACCCGCGCCGCCTCCAGGAGTTCCCGGGGCAGTCCCGCGAGCCCGGCCGCGATCAGCACCATCGCGAAACCCGCCCACATCCACACATACGATCCGACGATGGCCGGGGTCACCAGCGACGGGCCCAGCCAGTCGACGCCGTTGTAGGGCTCCTTGAAGTTGTCCGCGGGCAGCCGCAGCCGGGTGCCGTCGGCCGCCGCGGGCAGCGTGAACGTGCCGTCGGCGGCGGCCTTCGTGGCGGCCACCACCGTGCCGTCCTTCACCGCCTCGATCGTCATTCCGGCGTAGCCGAGTTCGGCCGGGTCGGGGGCGCCCAGCGTGCCGACGCCCCTGCCGCGGGTGAAGTCCTGCCAGGTGGTGCCGGTCACCTTCCCCGGCTCGGGCCGCGCGGCGTGCGCCCTGCGCGCGTCGCCGGGCATCCGGTCGGGGGCGACGCCGACCAGCGGCAGGGCGACCGGGGTGCCGGCCCGGACCGTCGCCGAGGTGAGGAAGCCGCCGCCGTCCGCCCGCAGCGGCGACCCGCGGCCCGGGTGCGCCTTCGGGAACGCGGACGACGGAGCGAAGGTGTCGTGGACGCCGACCCATACGGCGTTGGCGACGCCCTTGTCCGGGTCCTGGTCGTACACCAGCCGGAAGATGATCCCCGCCGCCAGCATCGAGATCGCCATCGGCATGAAGACGACCAGCTTGAACGCCGTTGCCCAGCGCACCCGTTCGGTCAGTACCGCGAAGACCAGTCCGAGGGCGGTGGACACGGTCGGCGCGAACACCACCCAGATGATGTTGTTCTTCAGCGCGGTGCGGATGCCGTCGTCGGTGAACAGGGCCCGGTAGTTGTCGAATCCGGCGAATCCGTCGCCCGAGGCGTTGGAGAAGCTGCGGACGAGCGAGTACCCGATCGGGTAGACCACGAGCGCGCCGAGCAGCACCAGGGCGGGCAGCAGGAAGAGCGCTGCCACGGTCCTGCGGGTGCCGGTCACGCTCTTGCGGCTGCGGGGTGCGGCGGGGGGGGGTGGGCCCCCCGCCGCCGTGGCCGACGCCATCGCCGGCTCAGCTGCCGTTCCCGTACGCGGCCGCCGCGTCCTTCTCCAACTGAGCCTGCGTGCCCGCGACATCCGACGGGTTCTGCAGGAAGTCCTGCAGGGCCTTCCACTCGCCCTTGCCGGGCGTGCCGCCGAAGGCTTGCGGGGCCTGGTCGGACATGTCGAAGCGGAAGCCGTCGCCCGAGGCGATCAGCGCCTTGGCGATGGTGCGCTGTACGTCGTTCGGGTAGGCCGAGTCGGGCACGTTCTTGTTGGGCGAGAGATAGCCGCCCAGCTTCGCCTGGATCGTCGCCGCGTCCGGGGAGGCCAGGAAGGTGACGAGCGCCTGGGCCGCCTTGGAGTCCTTCAGGACGACCGCGGCGTCACCGCCGGAGACCACCGGCGCGGCGGAGCCCACCGACGGGAACGGGAACACCTTCGCGTCCGTGCCCACCTTCGCCTTGGTCTCACCGATGTTGACCTGCGCGAAGTCGCCCTCGTAGACCATGGCCGCCTTGGGCTGGTCGCCGCCGGTGAAGGTCTGGGTGACGGACGCCGGGAACTCGGTCTGGAGCGCGCCCTTCGCGCCGCCCGCGACATAGTCCTTCTTGCCCCAGATCTGGGCGAGCGTGGTCAGCGCCTCCTTGACGGAGGGGTCCGTCCACTTGATCTTGTGCTGGGCGAGCTGGTCGTACTTCTCCGGGCCCGCCTGGGACAGATAGACGTTCTCCAACCAGTCGGTGAGGGTCCAGCCGTCGGCGCCGCCGACCGAGAACGGTGTGACCCCGGAGTCGTACACCGCCCGCGCCGTCGTCAGCAGTTCCTGCCAGGTCTTGGGCTCCTTGGCGCCCGCGTTCTCGAACGCCTTGGCGTTGTACCAGATCAGCGACTTGTTGGCGGCCTTGTAGTAGGCGCCGTACTGCTTGCCGTCGACCTTGCCGATGTCCTGCCAGCCCTGGGTGTAGTTCTCGGCCAGCTCGGCCTGCGCCTCGGGGCCCAGCGGCTTGGCCCACTTCTTGTCCACCGCCTGCTTGATCGCACCGGGCTGCGGCAGCAGCGCGACGTCCGGCGGCCGGCCGCCCGCGATCTTCGAGCCGAGGAAGTTAATGATCGGGTCCTGCGCGGGCACGAAGGTGACTTTGGCGCCCGTGCGCTTCTCGAACTCCGCGAGGACCTGCTTGAAGTTCTTCTGCTCGCCGCCGGTCCACACGGCGGCGACCTCCAGGCTCGCGCCGTCCAGCTTCGGCAGGGTGACGCCGCTGCCCGTCTCGTCGGCGCTGCCGCTCTCGCCGCCGGTCTTCTTGTCGTCGTCGCTGCCGCCGCAGGCGCTGAGCACGAGCGCCCCCGCGAGAAGGGCGGCGAGTGTGGTGACGGCCCTGGATGTCCGGATGGTGCTGCTCCTGCTGCGCATCACTGCCCCGTTCTTCGTTCGCCGTTGAACGTCCGAGCGCTGTGCTGTGCCGTACGGTCTACGCCCGGCCCCGCGAACGCGGCAAGGGCGCCCGCGGTGTCAACCGGCCGATCGTGACCCGCTCGTGACAGAGCGTGTGGGCCCGGCACCCTCGGCTACGGCAGCGGCGGCACCCCCGGCTACCGAACATTTGCCCAGTGCTCCACCCTTCAGGGTGGAGGTGTAGGGCATCCTGCCCGTAGCGGCCCGAAGGGCCGCAGCGGCACGGCTAGAATCGCCCGGCGCGGCAACGGAGTTGCCGGGCCTACCGCCGGACGGGCGGGAAGTCAGGCCTGCGGAGGCCGTGTAAGACCGTCCCTCACCGGACGGCAGTGG
>NZ_JBSGBN010000177.1:0-16582 GCF_053601275.1 Streptomyces sp. NPDC004752
CCCACGACAGCCTGGCCCTCAAACCGCTGATCCGCGGTATACCAGCCGTCCGGTCCCGACGCGGGCCGCGGCGGCGCCGACCCGTCAAACTCCGCGCGGACAAGGCGTACTTCTCCGCCGAACACCTCACCTGGCTGCGCGAACGAGGACTCGTCCCACGCATCGCGCGCCCCGGGATCGAATCGAGCGAGCGGCTCGGCCGACACCGCTGGAAGATCGAGCGGTCGATCGCCTGGCTGTTCGGCTACCGCCGACTCACCGTCCGGTACGAGCGAAAGGGCTCCCACTTCCTCGCCTTCCTCGGCCTCGCAGCCGCCCTCACCTGCTACAAGAAGCTCGCCAAACTCACCACGTGAGACATCCTCTTAGTTCAGCCATCTGTTCAGAGGAGAGATCCATACCCGACTCAACGATCACGGACGCCTCAGGTTCCACAAACAGAATCACGAGACACTAGTACTCCAGCAGCACTTTTACGTTTTCCCTGTTCAGGGGTGGTTTGGGGGGTCTTCGAATTTAGGCGGGGTGCAGGTGTCCGCGGGCTCGGCGAGTGGTGACGCAGCGTGTGCGTAGGCGTTGGTTGGCGGGATTGCGGAAGCCGTGGGCTGCGCGGGCGACGAGCTTTATCACGCGGTTGATCCCTTCACTCTTGGCGTTGTTGTGGCCGGTGGCGGTGAAGGCAGCGGTCTCGGGCCACCAGCGGTCCACCGTGGTGGCGAGTTGGCGGACTTCGGGGATCTCGGAGTCGGCGCACCAGGTCAGAAACTTGAACCGCAGGTGGCCGGTGCGGTGGCGGCTGGCGCCGGTGCGGGCGCAGGCGAGCAGATCCCGTAGCCGTTCCTTGGCGATCCAGGCAGTCAGCAGGGTCATGCCGATGGTCCCGGCGTCGATCAGCGCGTTCCACATCGTGCTGAACTGGACGTCGGTGAGGTCCTCGCGGTTGCGCAGCAGCCGGCGCCTGGCCTTCCACTCCGGGTCGCGGGCCCGTCCGCGTCGGCCGCGCAGGGCCGCGGTGGTCCGGTGCCGGACGGTGTTGAGCATCTTGTCGGCGGGCTGGACCACGTGGAAGTGGTCGACAACCACGGTGGCATGGGGCAGGCCGGTGCGGATCGCGGCCCGGTAGCCGGGGGACATGTCGATCGCGACGTAGCGGATCTGCCGACGCCACTCAAGCGGTGTCGTGGCGAGCCAGGCCAGCACGTCCGAGGGAGCGCGGCCTCGGCCTGGCCGAGCAGGCCCTGGACGCCGAAGGCGTCCACGAAGCCGGTGTGCCAGCGGTCTGCCACGGGTTCCCACCGGCCGGTTTCCGGGTTCTGGCGCCACTGCGTGCGGCCCCGGCGGGTCTCGTCGATGCCGAGCACCTCGACGGGCTCCAGTGCCGCGGCGGTGACTTCTTCTCCGGCGGCGCGGAAGGCGTTCATCACCGTGGGCCAGGACAGGCCCAGGTCCCGGGCCGCCTGGACGACCGTGGAGGCGGCGTCGCGCACCCGCAGCCCGGCCGCGACTCGCAGCCGGGTGGTGATCCGGGCTCCGGCCGGGACCTGGCGCACTCGCTCGGTGAAGGTCCGGCGCGAGCAGGCCGGCTCGGTGCAGTACCAGCGGCGTTTGTGCCACACCAGCTCCAGCCCCCGCTCGCCGTAGGGCAGATCCCGTGGCCGGGTCTGCACGAGGCCCTTGACGCGCACGGCGAACACCCCGCAGGAGGGGCAGGCCCGCGCGGCCTCGTCCGCGGTGGTCAGGTGCACCGCCGGGTGCCGTCCGCGAGCCGCTCGACCTTCGCCACGGCCAGGCCGTCCAGGTCGAGCAGCAACGTCGTATTGTTGTCCAAGCCCGTGTGTCCAGGTGATCAAGCTGCGTAGAGAACAGTCATGATCGCCTACGACCACGGGCTTCCTGCGGCCAGGGGCAGGACTCAACTCGCCCGATTCTCACCGCCCGTGACGACGCGGCAGACCGCTCACAGTCAGACCCCGCTCATCTTCGAAGACCCGGTTTGGGTGAGTGTAGTGGGCTGGTTTCCGGCCTGTATTCTCTTTCCCGGACCGCCCCTCGATCGTGTGCAGCCGCCGGTGATGGTGGCAGTGGTCTGGGCAGCCTCCGGGCGTGATCGACGAGCGTGCAGTTGAGATCTGGAACGACGAACTCGAGGAACTGTTCCTGCGTACCGGCCACCGCTTCAGGCGCGTCGAGCCGCGTCGCAGGATGCGTGACTACATTCTGCTGGGCCCGGTCGGCCGCAAGAACGGCTGGCAGCTGGCCGAGTACGCCGGACACGCCACACCCGACCGCCTTCAGCGGCTCCTCAACGGCGCCCGCTGGGACGCCGACGAGCTCCGCGACGACCTTCAGCACTACGCAGCCGAACGGCTCGGCGAGCCTGACGGGATTCTCATCCTCGACGACACCGGCTTCCTCAAGAAGGGCACCACCTCGGCCGGCGTGCAGCGCCAGTACTCCGGCACCGCCGGGGCCTGTGTCTGAATAACTGTCAGAGTTGATCTGTGCAGGTGTCGTCGCGTGACGGTAGGCGGGCTTGTAGTTGGGCGAGGGTGCGGGCCGGGGTTCCGGGCAGTGGAGTGACTGCGACGCGGGGCAGGTCCAGGAGGCGGTGGCCGTCTTGGAACTGGTTGGACAGGTTGGTGCGGCCGACATTCAGGAGCTGGGCCAGAAGTGTGCTGGTGGCGGCTCTGCGGCGGCGTAACAGGGCGGTCAGTAGGCGGTGGTAGTGGTCGAGGCTGCTGGTCTGCGGGTGGAGGTAGCTGCGTGGGCGGTGGAAGCGTCGTTGGAATGCCGCCTCGGCCAGGGCGTCCCAGTACGGTTCCGAGATGGCGACCAGGTGGTCGAAGGCGGAGCGTGACATGCCGGTCAGGGCCGGGTCGGTGAGCATCGCGGTCAGGGCGGGACCGATTTGTTGTCGGCTCGGTGCCGGCTCGGGGTGCCGGGGTGCGACCGGTGCCAGGGTGTAGTTCCAGTCGCCGTGGAAGGCGTGGCGTGTGATTGGCAGGGCATGGAACTCGGCGGGTGGGACGGTGGTGCCCAGGTCATATCGGCCGGTGTCGAGTTCGGCTCCGATTCTGAGGCCGGTGCGAGTTGTCGTGGCGGCGATGGTCTCGATGACGACCTGGTAGCTGGTCAGGGGCCTGCCGCGCCAGTTCGCGGTGATGTGGCAGAACATCCGGTGTTCGATCTTGTTCCATTTCGATGTTCCGGGTCAATGCCGTTGCTTGAATTCGAGAACAACTGCCGTAGGTCGGGTGACGGCGGCTCGGTGTGGGTCGTTGATCTGGTCGTGCATCCGTGGAGTGGGTTGTCCGACGAGGTACGGCTGGGCGTGTTGACCGAGTGGGTGCCGCCGGAACTGGTGGACCAGGCGCTGGCGGAGTGCGGTCGGCGGGACCGGCGTCCGGGGGCGCTGCCGTCCCGGTTCATGGTCCACTACGTGCTGGCGTTGGCGCTGTTCCATCAGGACTCCTACGACGACGTCGCGGAGAATTTGGTAGGTGCCTGGTCGGATATGCACGAGGCGGTTCCGAACAAGTCGTCCTTCACTCGGGCCCGGCAGCGGCTGGGTGAGGCGTCGCTGAAGTCGGTGTTCCGGAAGCTGGCGGGGCCGGTGGCACCGCTGGGGCTTGCGGGTGCGTTCTACCGTGGAATGCGGGTCGCGGCGGTGGACGGGTTCGTGCTGGACGCGCCGGACACACCGGCCAACCGGGCCGAGCTGGGTGGGCTCGTGGACGCGCGGGGTAACCCGGCCGGGTTCCCGCAGGTGCGGGTGGTGACCTTGACGGAGGCCGCGACGCACGCGTCGGTGGACGTGCGGGTGGGCGCGTTCAGCGGCGGGGAACGGGAGTTGGCGGTCGCGATGGCCGGCAGCGCGGCGGGGATGCTCGTCATCATGGATCGCGGCTTTCCTGGCGTGGAGCTGTGGAAGGCATGGCGACGTTGCCGCAGATGACCGGCGTGTCCGGGCGGTGCGGCTGGCAGCCGGGGTCGGCCGGACGGTCTCCCAGGTGTGTATCTGCATGGCCAGCAGGAAGTGGTCGCCGTCGGCGGCGTCGGCCAGCGCGCTGATGATGCGGCTGCCCCTCGCGGCAGTGCCGACGGCGGGAGAACTCCTCGCCGAGCAGCGGATTGCTGCTCGGCGAGCCGGCGGGCGAGGTAGCTCTTGCCGGTGCCGCCGAGTCCTTCCAGCGACACCAGCACCCCGCCCGTCTCGTCGGCTTCCAGACGGCTCACGTCGGCGTCGTGTGTCGGTCGGCTGGTCAGAACAGCTCCTCCTGCCGGTGCCGGGGCTTGGCCGCGTCCTTGTCCTTGGTGACGGCCTTGGGTACGATCCCGGCGACCCGGTAGAGCTGGTCCAGCGTGGCCCACAGCCCGTCGGCGGCGCCGTCGACCAGCAGCCGGGCGAACACCGCGCTGGTCGCTTCCACGTTCGGCATCGCCCGGTGACGGCGGGCCGGGACGGGCAGCTGCATATACCGAAGCAGGTCGTCCAGGCGGCGACTGGGAAGATCGGGGTAGGCCCGGCAGGCCAGCCGCACAGTGTCGATCAGCGGTATTCGCGCCAGCGTCGGACAGGCGGCCGCCCAGTCGTACAGGATCCCGGCCTCGTAGGGGGCGTTCTGGGCGATGAGGACGGCGTCGGCGGGGCGGGCGTCGCGGAGCATCGCGGCGGTGATGTCGGTCTGCGCCGTCTCGGCCCCGGTGACCGGTACGTCCTGGGGCGGGCGGATCAGCTCCTCGAACCGGCCTTCGGCGACATCACTGGCCCAGAAGCAGGGAGGGGCTCTGCGCCTTGCCGTAATCGACGTGGGAGACGACCGGGATGGGCGGGGGCCGTCGGGCAGTGCACCGGGTTCCGAGACGCTGGAGGATCCGGTGTATGGGGCTGACAGTCGTCAGCTGGCCCGCCTTTGCTCGGGACGAATGTCGCGCGACGAGCGCAGGGGCGGGCCTCGACGGTGTCGGCGCGGCTGGGATGCCTGTTGACTGTCTTCTGCCGCCGGAGCCGTTTTCACCGTCCTGATGGTCCGGGGCCCGTGATTCACCCGCACGGGTGACTCACTGCTCCGGCTGTATGTTCAGATTTTCATGGGTATCGGGATCTTGCGGTGCCTCGCTGGCCGCGCCCGGCGCGCTTCGGCGTCCAATCTGAGAGATTCTGACCGGAGTTCACCGTTGTTGAATGACTGACGCGGAGTTCCCGGCTCCGTTTTCACGTTTGCCGGCGGATGCACCGGTCGCTTCCCTGGCGCTAGCGTTCGAGTGCAGGCATGGAAAAGGGCTTCGAGTCGATTTTGCGGTCAGTCTCGAAGCCCTTCATTCCGTGCCTGATTCAATCCCCGAACCCAGGAGTACGAGAGTTGATTCAGCACGTGCGAAGGAATTTGGCGCGCCTTCTTCCTTCACCTTCCGAGGCTAACATTCCGCTGTCTGCCGTGGTCCAAACCGCTCCCGTCGGCGTCTTCTTCGTGACGCTGCGCCTGAGCTTTCCCCTGGTGGCCGGTATCACCCAGCTGTCTGTGTGGCAGCACGTGGAGGTACCCACGCAGTTGTTGGGACTGCTGACTGCCACGGTGCTCGCCGACCGCAGTGCGGTCTCCTACCTGAAGGTCCGCAGGAACTGACCCGTCCGGCTCCGTCGAGCGACGCCTGTGCACCCTGCATGAGGTGCGCAGGCGTCCTCTCCCGGCGCCCGGCAGTGCCGGTCGCAGCCCGGGCTAGCGCGTATCCGCCCGGCGGGGCTACGACCGGCACTGCTGTGCCAAGGCGCTGCCGGGCAGCCGCGGCGTGAGCCGATCAGCGGGTCATCGAAGACAGTGCGTCGCAGTCAGGAAGGCAGAAGAAGTGCGAACGCCAGGGAGTAGGGCACCGGCCCTGAATGGTCGGTCCCGTCGGCGCATCTCAAGGGACGTGGATGTCTGCACAGGCAAGGCCCTGTCCGGCCTGTCGGTGACATATGAGGTGTTCTGCCGGGGCTGGTGGCCGGTCTACTGGCGCTACGGCGCAGCCTGTGCTGGCTCCGCCGCCGTGGGGATGGCGGTTGCAACGGCGGTGCTGAGAGAACTGGGGTCGCGTTGGCAGGCCGTGCTGAGCAGCCCGTCCCCAGCCGTGATGGCCTGGGAGTTGCTCGTGGAGTGCGCGAGTTCGCGCCGTACTGCATCCGTCCGCTGTCTGTATCGCGTTCTTGAACGTCGTGAAGCAGACGCGCTGCTGCTGCGCCACAAACTGGGTCTGAGCGCGCAGGAAGGCGGCGAGGTCATGGGGCTGGGCGGTGCCGAGTTTGCGTTGTTGAGCCGGCGAGCGCTGTGCAAGGTGGCACTTCAGACCGGATCCGAAGATGCCACAGGCTGGCGCCTGGAATGATTTGCGGGGAGTGCGCCGGTGTGCACGGGAAAGCCGGGGTCACTGGTCTGCGTCGAGAAGTGTTCCCTCGAAGGTGAATGCAGGTGGCCTTCAGCTGTTGAGCGCTTCTAACATGAGCTTCCTCCGTTGGGGATCGCGTGGCCACATCGGGTCATGCGGGCATGAGTGTGGGGAGTGGCTCATTATTGACCTCAGCAGGCCCAGCGTCGCCCGGATGTACGATTTTCTGCTCGGCGGCACGGACAACTACCAGGTCGACCGCGATGCGTGTGACGAGCTGCTGCAGATGGCACCCAGCTCAAAGGACCTGGCGCTCGTCAATCGTGCCTTCCTCGTGCGGGCCGTGCGCTACCTGGCGGCCGAGTGCGGCGTGCGACGCTTCCTCGACCACGGCTCTGGGCTTCCGACACGCCCGAATGTGCATCAGGTGGCCCAGGAAGTGGATCCCTCCAGCAAGGTCGTCTACATCGACAACGATCCCGTCGTCCTGGCGCACGGACGGATGATGCTGGCCGAGGATCCCAGCACGACGGCCGTACTCCGGGCAGACATGCGTGACACGGACGGCATCTTTGGCAGTGCCGAGGTACAGCGACTGCTGCATGACGCCCAGCCGGTCGCGGCCCTGTTCGTATCAGTGCTGCACTGCATCCCCGACAGGGACAACCCCTGGGCTCTGGTCCGCGAGGTGGCCGGGCGGCTGCCGGCAGGGAGCTACATGGTCATCTCGCACCTCGCCTCGGATGACGCTGAACTGCGCGCCTCCGTCACCGACTTCATGGCCGGCGTCACCAGCAACAACTGGGGTCAGGTGCGCTCCATCAGTGAGGTCAACCGCTTCTTCGAGGGGTTGGAACTCGTGGAGGGAATCGAACCGGTGGAAGTGTCCCACTGGAGACCGGACAGCGATCTCGCCCCCCGCCAGCGGACCGAGGAGTGGATCGAGTACGGAGCCGTTGCACGCATCCGCTGACTAGCGGGGGCCCGTCAGCTTGTCGATGTACGTCTGCAGCAGCTGAAGTGTCTCGTCCTTCTCTCCGGTGCGCGTCCACAGGTCGTCCATGCACGCCTGGTACGGCTCCACCTCGCCGGGATCCACCAGGTACTCCCCGCCCCGGTTGGTGTTCTCCAGGTAGAGCAACTGGCCTTCCTCACCGTCATACGGCTTGAAGAGCGTCATGGACGGATGGCGGGCGCTTCCCAGTTCCTGCGCCGAGCTCGGCAGGATCCGGATGTGCACGTTGGGCTTGTTCTCGGCCAGATTGAACAGATGCCGCAGCTGCTCACGCATCACGGCTGTGCCGCCCGTGCGCTTGGCCAGGGTGCTCTCGGCGATCAGGGCCTGGAAGTAGGGAGCGTCCGGCTGGTCCAGCAGGTTCTGGCGCCGCCGGCGCACCTCAAGGCGCCGATTCACCAGCTCCTCGCTCTTCTGGCGCGTTGCTTCGCCGACCGTGAGCCGGTAGTAGTCCTGCATGAGCGCCCTGGTGTAGGCAGCGGTCTGCAGCATCCCGGGGACATTGAACTCCTGGTAGGTGTGGATTCCTTTGGAGACGGCCTCGGTGGCGAAGACGCGTGCCAGGTTGTCGCCGACGACGTCCGAGTAACTCGCCCACCACGCCTGCTGAAGCGACTGCCGTACGAGCAGGACGATCTCGTCGATCATCGCAGGCGAGGCATCGTAAAACCGGCAGAGGTTGATGACGGTATGCTCGTCCAGCTTCCTGTTGGGCTTGGTCTCATACCGGCACAGGGTCGCGGTCGAGCCAATGCCCGGCACCTTGCCGACGACATCGCTCTGCCGCAGCCCGGCCTCCTTGCGGAGAAACCGCAGATAGTTGCGGACTACACGCGCAGCGGCATTCGGAGTGGTGGGCGACTCATGGCCCCCCACCAGGGCCAGAACATTCCCCGGCACCGGTACCTCTCCTTGCGAACGGGCGACGCGACCTTGCGCCGCCCGCTCAGCATCTACAGTCAGCCGCCCTGGAGGCAAGTCGTTGCCGGAGAGTTTCAGACAGTCATGCTGTTGAACTCACCCTTGCAGGCCCCGTCGAGAAATGCGGCGATCTCCGCCCGCGTGAATACCAGCGCGGGTCCGTCGGGGAAGCGCGAGTTACGAACCGCGACTTCGTTTTCATTCACGCGTGCAAGCTCGACGCATTCGTTGAGTGCGTCGCTCGCTGTTGCCTTCACCCAGTGTGTGCCAGTGATCCAGCTGGCCTGCATGCCGTTGGTGAACGAGTTCATTTTCGCACCTGCCCTTCGTGCCTGACCAGCACCGACGGTCTCGGTGCTGGCTGCTTCCCCTTGCCTCACGGCCCCGCTTGCATAACTGCCTGAAATTTCACAGGGCGGTGAACATGTGCTGGAAGCATAGCGCTGGCGGCCTCTGGATGGCGTCCCCCGAAAGAGCGTTCTCCCTCAATCGGAAGGCGTTTATAGGACTGACAGTGCAGGGTGATAGGCGGTCTTGAAGTGGGGACGGAAAATGGCCTGAGATGAACCTGTGGCGGGGGGTGGCGCACCCCGGCGGTTCACCGCGCGCTGATTGGGCCTCTCGACGCCGTTGTGGGTGACAGGTGCCAGTCTGCGCACGCACTGCTTGCCCATGCCCCTCATCGACCGGCTCGGCGACCGCTTGGCTCCAGAGCGGGCATTCGTCGCCCGAGCAGCGGTGTTCGCCGAGAGAACGGTCGGTGACGGTCGGTGTGGTCTGTACCTATATCGGAGAGATGAGGTATGCCGCTGGCGGGGACTGGTGGCTGAGGATCAGGATTTGACGGCCGTCGAGGAGGCGGTTGCCGATGCCGCGGTGCGCGGTCATGGCTTCGGCGCTTGGATCTTGAGGTCCCGCGCCAGCGCGGCCAAAGCGTCGGCGGCGGCTAGGCCCTTGATGGACTTGCCGCTTTGGGGCGTGAGGACGACTTTCGCGACGGTCTGGGGGTGTCACTGTTCAACTCCTCGGCGTGCGTCGGTGATCTGCTGGCACAGCGCGGCGAATCGCATCTCGTCGGCGGCCACCAGACGGTGTATGACGGGTGTCGGCCGTCGTCGGGATTGCACTCGGCACACGGCCGCGAGGGCGAGCGCAGCGAAGAGCGCGAAGGCGAGGCGGCTGGGGTCCCGCCCGGCGCTGGGGCGCTTCGGCTCCCCGTGGGGGACGTACGGAGCCGTGTTCTCCCAGCACCGGGCGCCGGGTCGGGCCGACAGGGAACGCGGCCCGACGTCTGCGGTGGGGGGCGTCATGCATCGTCTCCCATCAAGTCCAGGACGGCGAGTATCGCCAAGGCATGCCGACGCAGGTACGACAGCGCCTGTGCGGGGGACGGCTGTTCATGGCGCAGGACGAGCACGAGGCGCAGCTCCTCAGTCGGGTACACCGCGACGCGGTGCGGAACGACCTGCACCAGCTGGCCGGTGGCCCGGCGGAACCGGTCGGCGATCCGTGCCGCGTCCGCGGCGGTCGTCGGCGCCACCTCGGGGAGCCGCCACCGTGGGACGGGCAGGCTCCAGCGGCCTATGAGGGCGTCGATCTTCTGGCCAGGGGCGGCGGGCCCCGGCTGGTCGCTGAGGACTTCTTCGAGGGGGTCGATCAGGTCATCACCGATACCGCTCGTCAGCGGGGGAGCGGGACAGAAGGTGCGCGATCCGGTGCTTCAGCTTGTCCTCGGCGCCGACCGGTCGGATCAGGAGTCCGGCGGTGGTCACGTCGTTGACGGCCACCATCATGGCCTCCTCGAGGGAACGCGGAATGTGGCCCAGGTGGTGCGGCCGTCGTTGGTGACGCCCCACTTCCGCGCGAGTACCGTGACGAGCAGCAGGCCGCGCCCTGATACGTCGTCGTCGCTGGCAGAGCGCATCCTGGCTGGAGCCGGATTGCCGTCGGTGACCTCAATGCGGATTTCGTTGTCGGGGTACAGTACGCGCAGCACGACATCGCCTGTTCCGTGCTCGACGGCGTTGCTGACCAGCTCGGAGACGACGAGCACGATGTTGTCGGCCAGCGGCCCGCGCACGTGCCACAGCCCGAGGAAGGCCGTGGTGATCCGCCGTGCGCGTCCGACGCACACCGGGTCCGGTTCGAAGGCCGCCTCGAAGGCACGCGATGTCTGCGGCAGCCGCTTCGCAGCGTTTGTGGCGGCGCTCATCAGCGGCTTCCCCAGCGGGCTGTGTGTCGGCCCGGCCTCACGATGTCGTTCCCGCGGTCTCCGTGGTCACGAGCGCGACGAACCCGCCGCTCTCTTCGACCAGGGCGAGCTGGAGTTCGTACTCGTCAAGGTGCGGGCTGATGATCGAGTGTGTGAGCGCAACGACCCCGTCGGCGAACCCGGCCCGGATCTGCTGACGTACGGCGGACCAGCCGGGCCGCAACAGCGGATCGGTCACACCGAAACGGTCCGTGAACACCTGCATTGTGCTGATCTGCCAGCCCTCTTGGAGGGCGTAGTCCCGTGCCGCGCCGCAGGAGTGCGCAGGCTCGATGCCGCGCGCCGCGAGCAGGTACAGACACACCCGCGGGACACGCCCCGCTGCCTCAATATGCGTCAGGCAGCGGTCGAGCACGTCGCGACGGATGTTCATCAGACGGACCAGCGGGTCCATCTCCACGCGGATTTCGTCGGGGTGGAACCGTACGTGGAAGTCACGCTCCCGGTCCGTCCGGTCATTGCCCTTGTGGAGGGCGCTGAAGCTCTGGTGCATTGCTGGTCTCGGCTCGCTAGGGGGCGGTATGGGGGTGTCGGCGCGGCCCGGTTCCCGGAGGTTTCCTGGGCCGGCCCTCACGGAGGCCGGGACCGCGCACGTATCCGGGGGCACATGCCTCCATGGGGCCGACGGAGACGGGCTTCGGGTCGACCTCCGCAACCAGCTTGATGCGCGCGCTAGTTAACATTCAAGGGAATCCCCAGACGGGCACGAATTGGCAAGTGCCATTGTGTGGACAGAGGGTGTTGCAGAGAGGACGGGCCGTGCCAAACTCCGGACACAACCTTCTTCCTGACGGACAGACACCTCGGTCCGGAGGACAGAGGCTCCGATCTGGCGAACAGCGAACCGAAGCGAGGGGACAGGTGGCGGCACGACGGGGACCGACGTACCTGCGGGTCATGCTCGGCAAGGAACTGCGTGAACTGCGCGAGCGGAAGAAGAAGTACGCCGAGGAGATGGCCGGGCCGGGTGAGGAGGTGGGCTCCTGCACCGCCGAGGCCGTCTCCACGAAGCTGGGCTTCTCCCGATCGAAACTGAGCCGTGTGGAGGCCGGCGAGATCCCGCTGCCCAAACTGGCGGACCTCGAAGCGCTGATGGACGAGTACGACGTCATAGAGCCCAGCGACCGCGATGTCCTGCTGCAGATGCAGCGCGATTCACTCAAGAGCGAGCCCGTGACGACCTTCAGGAACGTGCTCCCCTCCGGGATGCCGCGATACCTGGGTCTGGAACGTGAGTCCGTGCGCATCCGGGGCTTCGAGAACAACGTGGTGCACGGCCTGCTCCAGGACGAGCAGTACGCGAACGCCCTCATGGGCTCAGCCAAGATCGTGGAGGAACGAACGACCGACGCCGTCGAACGCAGCGTCCAGGCCCGCATGGAACGCAAGACCCTGCTGGACGGCGACCGAGAGGTCCACATCATCCTGACTGAGAGCACGCTGCGCACGAAGATCGGCAGCACCGAGGTCATGCGCGCCCAGTACGCGGAGATCATCCGCCTCTGCGAGCAGGACAACGTAGAGGTGCAGATCATCCCCGAAGACCTGTCCACCTACCGCGCGGCGTTCTGCTTCACGGTGCTGGAGTTCGACGAGCTGGACCCGGTGGTCCAGAGCGACGGCTACCGATCCATCACCATGTGGTCGAAGCCCTCCGATGTTGGGCAGTACCAGCGGCAGTTCGATGCCATGGTAAAGGCGGCGCCGGGGCCCTCCCAGACGCCGTCATTCCTGATGGAACTCGAAGAGAAACTGTGGAAATGACTGATTACACGAAGCCCGTTCCCTCCACCGAGTTCGCGCCGGAAGGGTCGTGGTTCAAGTCGTCATACAGCGACCAGGGCGGCGGCAACTGCGTCGAGGTCGCAGTCCGGCAGGCCCAGGTCGGCATCCGTGACTCCAAGGAGAAGAACGGCCCGGCCCTGTCCCTGCCCCGGTCCACCTACATCACGTTCATCGACACGGTGAAGTCCGGCGCCGCCGACTTCGGTGTGGTCGACTGACCGTCTGCGAACGGATTGTGGCGTGGTCCTCTCCAGGGGATTTGGGGAGGATTCACGCCACATTCTTTGTTCATTGAGCGCCCTCGTCCACGGAACCACCAGGACGCGTCTCCCGAGCCTACGTGCGAGAGTTGATGTTGTCCCGGCTCCCAGCACGGCGTGTGAGCCATCGGAGTCTGACCAGGGGGCGCCGCACGGACGCGAACAGACGCGGGCACAGCCAGATGGGCGGTGCCGTTTGCCGTCGAGATCGGTCATCCGTGCAGCAGCAGGTTCCGTAGCCGGCCAGTAGCGTCGTGTTCCGCCGATGGGGGAAGCCCTGGATTGAAGTTCCCCTACTGATGTGGACAGCCTGATACTGGGGCGGATCGTCGAGTAATTGTCAAAGCCTGTGGATTGGATGGGGCGATCGGATGGTTGAGGCATCGTCGCATTCGGCGAGGATGCCGCCACGGGGCGGCGCCCTCGCCGACCAGCGTCGGTCAGTCGGCGTGGACCGCAGGTAGTTCCTTGTAGTAGCGAACGAGCGGCAGCGCCGTGAATCCGGCCTTCTCGTAGGTGTGCCGGGCCGCGGCGTGGCCGGGATCGCCTCCCGTCGCGATGTGGGCGAGGTGGATGCCGGCGGCGCTGATCCGATCCAGCGCAAAGGCAAGCAGTGCGCTGC
Organism: Streptomyces sp. NPDC004752; assembly: GCF_053601275.1. Lineage (NCBI taxonomy): Bacteria > Bacillati > Actinomycetota > Actinomycetes > Kitasatosporales > Streptomycetaceae > Streptomyces > Streptomyces sp. NPDC004752. The sequence goes on from NZ_JBSGBN010000177.1 coordinate 13,242, forward strand.
CGATACCCCGGCACTGCTGGTCCGGATCGACGGCGATCATGTCGATCTCCGCGCTGCGCGGGTCGTCGTGGAAGGCCACGGCGACGAATCCGACGGGCCGGGTGTCGATCTCGGCAACCCAGACCTTAATGCCCTCATCCCGGCACACCTCCTCGACCGCACGGGCCTGGTCCGCAGCCCAGTCCGGATAGACGATCCGGTTGAGACGGGGGCCGAGCACGCGGAACATCGACTCAAAAACCGGCTGCCAGGCTCTGAGCGAGAGGACCACGACAGCGCCGATGTCGTCAGCCTGCTGCGGGCGAATGACGAACGGCGCGAGGGATGCCTCAACGCCAGGGCGGGATGACTGCTGGTTGACCATGTCTTCTCTCCATACCGATCACGGCAAACACCACCGGGCGCGAAGCGGCGGGTGGTGGACTGACACGGTGACGCGGCGGACGAGGGCCCGCTGCGCTAGACGTGGCGGGTGCGGCCGGCCGCGAAGCAGCACAGCGCAAGGTGCATGGTCATGTGGGGAGGCTATGAAGCCGGGCGAGTATGTGTCCACTCCTTTTGGGCCAATGCGGCGGCCAGGCAGCGGCATTTCCCTGCCGTTCCACCAGCACGCCACGGTCGAAGCGGGCCCCGGCACGGACGAAAGTGACCAGGTGGGCGCCGTTGACTGCTCTCCAACGGGCCTGGGCTGACTCGACGAGCTTGAACACCATCGCGAGGGCCGCGGCCGGGCTGCCCGCGCCGCGCGTGACCTTGGTGCGGAGCTTGACCGTGGAGAAGGTCGACTCGATGGGGTTCGTGGTCCGTAGGTAAATCCAGTGCTCCGCCGGGAAGTCGTAGAACGCCAGCAGCTCCTCCCGGTCCTCGGTGATCTTCGCGACCGCCTTGGGCCACTTCGCACCGTAGGTCTTCGCTAACGCCTCGATCGCCCTCTCGGCGTGCGCGCGGTCCTCGGCGTTGTAGATCTCCTGCATCGCCTTCGTCGCGCCCGGCTGTGCGGACTTCGGCAGGGCGTTCGTGATATTCCGGGCCTTGTGGACCCAGCACCTCTGGTGGCGTGCAGCCGGGAACACCTCAGCGAGCGCCTTCCACAGGCCCATCGCGCCGTCGCCGACGACCAGCTCGGGATCGCGCATGCCGCGCCTGCGGCAGTCGCGCAGCAGGTCGGCCCACGACTCGGTCGACTCACGCAGCCCCTCGGCCAACGCGATCAGCTCCTTGGTGCCGTCCAGCCGCACACCCATCAGCACCAGCACACAGGAGTGCGCCTGCCCGAGCCGGACCTTGGGATGCACCCCGTCCGCCCACACGTACACGTAGTCGGACTCGGTGAGGTCACGCTGCTGGAAGGCGGCGTGGTCGTCGCTCCACTGCTTCGTCAGCCGGGTCACGGTAGCCGGCGACAGCCCGGCCGCCCCGAGCCGAGGAACTGCTCCAGTGCGGGCACGAAGTCCCCCGAGGACAGCCCGTGCAGGTACAGCAGCAGCACCTCGCTGACCTTGGGCGACTTGCGGCACCACGGCGGCAGGATCTTCGAGGAGAACCGCATCCGCTCGCCGGTGGCCGCGTCCACCCTCTTGTCGTTCACGCGTGGGGCCGTGACCTCGACCCGACCTGCGGCGGTGGTCACGGTGCGGGGCCGGTGGTGGCCGTTGCGGACCACCAGGCGCCGCCCGGCGGTGTCCGTCTCGGCGGCCGACTCGGCTATGTACCGGTTGACTTCGGCCTCCAACGCGGCGGCGAGCATCCGCCGGGCGCCCTCGCGGACGATCTCGTCGATCAGGGAGCCGGACTCGGTGGAACCGTCGGCGTTCACTACGCTGAGCACGGGCGTGCCTTCCCGACCCGCGCTGCGAACGCGGGCCTACTCGGTGACCATCACAGGATCATTCGGGCAGGTACACCCTCCGCGTCCAAACCGAAGCTGATCCACAAGTCTTGAGCACTGCTCGCGGATCGTCCCCGGGGAAGCAGTCCAGGTTGAGTGGCAAGAGCAACATGAGCAAGCGGTAACGGCCGAGTTCAAGCGCGACGCGGTTGCGCTCGTCCGGTCGTCGCCGCATCGGAACGTCACTGAGATCGCCCGGGAACCGGGGGTCAGCCCCGAAGGGCTCCGCGGCTGGGTGAAGCAGGCGAAGACCGGCCCGGGCGAGGGGCCCGCCGACGCGCTGACCAGCGATGAGCGCGACGAGCTCCGGCGCCTGCGTCGCGAGTTGGCCGAGGTGAAGAAGGCGAACGAGATCTTGGTGAAAGCCGCGGCCTTCTTCGCGAAGGAGATCGTGAAGCAGGCACGGTGTGCCGCTTCATCGATGCGGAGAGGGCGAGGCGAACCCCGATGGCTACAGTGTCACGCTGCTGTGCCGCGCGCTGGGCGTCAACCGTTCGACCTGCTACGCCTGGCTCGCTTCACAGCCTGCCGTCGCCGAACGGCAATGCGACGACGGGGAGTTGGCCGACCGGATCCGCGAGATCCACGTCGGCTCGCGGGGCGCCTGCGGCGTTCCGCGCGTGCACGCTGCCCTTCGGCGGGCGGGGCACGTGATCAACCGGAAGAAGGCCGGGCGCCTCATGCGCGAGCGCGACATCCGGGGCATCACCCGCCGCAAGCGTGTCGACGGTCACGTAATTCCCCGCGGCTAACTTCACGTAATTCCCCAGGACGTCGTCCCTCCGCTGGGGGCACCGGCTTCGTGCGTCGGGAACCTGGACGATCGGCTGATCGTCTTCTTGAGCATGCCCCGCGTTCTTATTCTTGGAATCGACCCGCGTGCAGTGCCCGGGATGGACGGAGACGCCATCCGAGCGGCCCTTGAGCAGGAACTGGCCAGATTCGGCGATCACGCCATCGATGCGTCCATGACGCTGATCGAGCTGGACGAGTCGGCCGAGTCGACGATCGTTGCAGCGCTGTCCGAGCACAGCTGGGACGTCGTCGTCATCGGGGGTGAGATCCGCAAGCCGGAGCCGCTCATGCCGCTGTTTGAGCAGGTCGTGAATCTGGTTCGGCGGCATGCGCCGAAGGCGGCGATCGCGTTCAACACGAGCGGCGGTGACAGCGTCGAAGCCGCTCAGCGGTGGCTGTGAGCCGGAGTGTGTCGACGGTGATCCCTCAGGGGCTGTGGCCACGCAACTGCCCAGCCCCTGAGGTGGTTTCGCCTATTTGACCGGGGGCTTGGTCGGGTTGGTAGGGCCCTTCGGTCGTTTGTTGGGCCGGTAGCTGGGGCCGTTCATGATGACTTGGTGGCTGGCGTTGATCAGCCGGTCGAGGAGGGACTCCGCGACGACCGGGTTGGGGAAGAGGGGATACCAGTCGCTGGGTGCCCTGTTGCTGGTGATGATCA
>NZ_JBSGBN010000178.1:0-16433 GCF_053601275.1 Streptomyces sp. NPDC004752
ACCGTCGTGGCCGGTCGCGCGGTTCCCCGCCCCCCTGCCGGGCGCCTACCGGCGCGCCGGCAGGGGGGCCTGCCAGGTCAGTGTGGCGCCGCCGCCGGGCGTCTCGGTCAGGTCCAGGCGGCCGCCCAACTGCTCGGCCCGTTCCGCCAGGTTGCTCAGTCCGCTGCGCCGACCCTCCGGCGGGATGCCCACGCCGTTGTCGGCAACCGTGAGCCGCACCTCCCGGCCGTCCGTGGCCAGCAGCACCTCGGCCCGGTCGGCGTGGGCGTGCCGGGCGACGTTGGTGAGCGCCTCGGAGAGCACGGCCACGACGTGGTCGGCGATGTCCCGCGGCACTTCGGTGTCGACCAGGCCCTCCATGCGCACACTGGGCGCGAAGCCGAGCACCGGCGCGGCCTCACCGGCCACCCGTACGACGCGGGCCCGCAGCCCGCCGCCGTCGGCCGCGCCTTCACGGGCCCGCAGACCGAAGATGGTCGACCTGATGATCTTGATGGTCTCGTCGAGGTCGTCCACGGCCCGCAGCACCCGTTCGGACGCCTCCGCATGCTCGATGAACCGGCCCGCGCTCTGCAACGTCATCCCGGTGGCGAACAGCCGCTGGATCGCCAGGTCGTGCAGATCGCGGGCGATCCGGTCACGGTCCTTGAGCACCGCGATCTCCTGGGCGTCCTGGCGGCGCTCGGCCAGCTCCATGGCGATCGCGGCCTGGGCGGCGAAGCCCTGGAGGGTCTCGGTCTCCTGCGCCGAGAAGAGCGCCTGCCCCAGCTCGCGCACCAGCAGGACCACGCCCCGCACACCGCCGCCGCCCGTGCCGATGGGGACGGCCACGGCGGGGCCGAGCCCGTCGAACCGCGGGGGCTGCTGGGCGACGCGGTCGTCGTGGGAGACGTCCGCGCTGGTGACCGGCGCGGCGGCGGAGAAGGCCAGCCCCATCAGGCTCTCGTCCATGGGCAGCACCAGCCCGCGGTGCTCGTCCGAGTCCATCCCGACGGCGATCTCCACGGTGAGCGAGCCGGTGTCCTCCATCGGCATCGCGACCACCGCCAGGGCCGAGCCGGTGATCTCCCTGGCCCGGTCGGCGATCAGACCGAGGGCCTGGGCGCGCTCGCTGCCCGCCATCAGGCTGTGGGTGATCTCCGCGTTGGCCTCCAGCCAGCGCTCGCGCAGCCGGGACTCCTCGTACAGCCGGGCGTTGTCGATCGCCACGCCCGCCGCCACGGCCAGCGTGGACAGCACCGACTCGTCCTCCTCGTCGAACTCCGCCCCGCCGCGTTTCTCGGTCAGGTACAGATTGCCGAAGACCTGGTTGCGGACCCGGATCGGGACGCCGAGGAAGGTGTTCATCGGCGGGTGGTTCGGCGGGAAGCCGTAGGACGCCGGGTGCTGGGAGATCTTCGCCAGCCGCAGCGGCTCGGGAAGACGGATCAGCTCGCCCAGGATGCCGTGCCCTTCCGGGAAGGCGCCGATCTCGCCGATCTGCTCCTCGGTGACGCCGACCGTGTGGAAGGCCGACAGCCGTCTGCCGTCCGGCCCGATCACGCCGAGGGCGCCGTACTCGGCGTCGACCAGCACCGCCGCGGCCTCCACGATGGAGTGCAGGGCCTGTTCGAGATCCAGTTCCCGGCCGACCGAGAGCACCGCCTCCAGCAGGCTGTGCACGCGGTCGCGCGTGCCACGGGCCGCGTCGATGCGTGCCTGCAACTCCTCCAGCAGTTCGTCCAGTTTCAGCTGCGGCAACCGGACGCGGGCCTCCTGGAACTCGTCCTCGTCTGAGCTTCCCACCTGCGTTCCTCCGCTCCCCTCGCCTCGTGGGCACTGCCCAGCCCGTCATGTGCCACGGTAATGGTCCACGGCCCGGGACGGTACGGAAACCGGCCCGTAACCGCGTTCTGGCGACCGCCCCGGGCCGGCCCCTGTGCCGCCGCCCGCCGCAGCGGGGACGGTGTCAGGGCCGCCCGGCGCGCCACAGGGGGCCGGTCGGCCCTGGTGAGGAGGGTGCGGCAGCGGCGACAGTAGGGGCAGGAGCGGCACCGATCCCCCGCGGTGCCGCTCCGCCCGTACCCGGTGCCGCAGCACCCGAATCCGGTGCCGCAGCGCCTGTACCCGGTGCCGCAGCGCGGCCCGAATCCGGTGTCGCGGCACCGCCGTTGCCCGCCGTCGGGCCGTCCGGGACGGGACCCGTCGGCGGGGCTCGGCCGTTCGCGCGAAGGTCGCTTCCCGGGCCGAAAGGCCCTAGCGAAACCGCCCGCGGCGCGGTTCGAATGATCTGTCCGATCCGTCCATGGCCGCTTCCGGCGTCATCGCAGCACCGTGAAGCGAGCCGCGCACCCGTACGGAAAGCCGCGATGACCAGCACTGACGACCGACCCCGCCGGAGCGTCGACCTCGACCGCGCCGAAGCCCTGCGGCTGCTCGGCAGCGTGTCGCTGGGCAGGATCGTCTTCACCCGGCACGCGCTGCCCACGATCCGCCCGGTCAACCACGTCCTGGACGGCGGCGACATCGTCATCCGCACCCACGAGGGCGCGGAGCTGACCTCGCACGCCCGGTGGGCCGACGGCACGGGCGTGGTCGTCGCGTACGAGGCCGACGCCATCGACCCGGACACGCACCTGGGCTGGAGCGTGGTGGTCACCGGCTACGCCCGGCTGGTCACCGACCCGGACGAACTGGCCCGCTACCAGCGGCTGCTGCACCCCTGGGTGGCGCGCACCATGGACCACGCGGTCCGCATCCGGCCGGATCTGGTCTCCGGGATCCGCCTCGTCGCGGACGGCCGCGCGCCGTCCCGGTCCGTGCCGGAGCCCGGGTGACGGCGCTCAGGGGGCGAGGTCAAGGCCGTACAGGGTGCGGCCGCCGACCAGTTCCCGCCCGGTGACCAGTTCCGGCGCGATGCGTACGAAGACCTCGTGCGGCGCGGGCGCCCAGGAGCGCGGGCCGGTGCGCGCCAGCCGTTCCTGTTCGGCGGCGTCGGTGACCACGGTGGCCGCGCCGGTGACGACGACGCTCCAGCCGGACTGTGCGTCCGGGTCGACCTGGTCGGCCTCGAAGGCGACCACCGATCCGTGGATCGCCCGCACCAGCTCCGAGGCCGCGGAGGTGCGCAGCAGCACGGTGCCGTCGCCCTCCAGGGAGAAGTTCACGGGAAGCACCGCCGGCAGGGCCTGACGTGTGTGCACGATGCGGCCGACGGGCACCTTCGCCAGCAGCCGCAGGCACTCCTGCCGGTCCAGCTCGCGGAATCCGTCGTTCGCGTACATTCTCGTCCGCCTCTCACCTGGGTACGGCCGGGCCCTGTCACCCGGGTACGGCCGTGGCACGTCCATCCTCCGTGGGGACCCTGATGCGGCACGAGGGCCGTCGGTCCCGGAACCGCCCGGCGAACGGCCCCGCTTGGAACGATCCGGGCGCCGCTCGGGGCGATCCGGGTGCCGGGCCGGTCCCGGCTCAGACCGTGATCCGGCGGCCGGTGAGGGTGTACGGGTCGATACGCACCCACAGGTTCCTCCTGCCGCCCGCCCACGGCGTGCTGTACGCCCGGGCCGCGAGCCGACGCTCCTGCTCGGGGTCCGTGACGGTCCGGGCGTGTCCGCGCGCCAGCACGCTCCAGCCGCGGCTGAACGCGTCGTCGATGTGGTCGACCTCGAAGGCGACCTGGCAGCCGGCCGCCAGCGCCGGTGTGGTGCCATGTGCGGTCCGGAAGACGATCGTGTCGTCGACGACGCTGTAGTTGACGGGCACGATCACCGGGCCGGAGGCCGTGGGCACACCGAGCCTGCCCACGCCGTGCGACGACAGCAGGGAGCGGCACTCGTCCGCGCTCAGCTCCGTGAACGCGGGGGCGCGCGCGGCCCGTCCGGGGCCCGGCGGCAGGTTCACCGTGCCGCCCGTGAGGTCGTTCACCGTCGTCTGCAGGACCTCGGCCAGCCGCATGAGGGTGCCGCTGCCCGGCGCCGCGCCGGGATGCTCCTCCAGGTAGCGGAGATAGCCGGGCGCCATGCCGGCGCGCACGGCCGTCTCCCGCCGCGACAGTCCGAGCCGGGTCCGCCGGGCTGCCAGCCGTCGGCCCAGGTCGCCCAGGGGCGTGCCCTCCGCCACATTCGTCCGGGAGTGTTCGGCCATGGCCGTCATCTCCTCTCGTCAGGCGGCCCGAACGGCCACTTCGTGCTGCTCCACGCCGGGCACCCCCGGGTGCGCGCCGGTCTCGGCGGCCCGTGCGAAGACGCCGTACACCTCCCCGGATCCAGCTTGTCCGCGGGCCGGGGGCCGCGCTTGGGCCGGTCGGCCCCCTTGCCCGGCCGACGGGGCCCGCCGCGAGCGGGGCCCGGCGGGGCCGATGGACCCGGCGGGCCCCTCGACAGGTACCGACCGGCCCTTCCGTCCGACCCGCTGCATGGGTTTCCCTCTTGGCATGACCGACTACCGGACCGGTTCCGGCCCGTCGCATGCGGCGCGGGTCGTCGACGGGGCGACCGTCGTGACGCTGCACGGCGAGATCGACCTGCTGGTCGCCCCGCCGCTCTCGGCACGGCTCGACGCACTGACCGCCGGGTACCGTCCCGACCTGGTACTGGATCTGCGCTCGGTCGAGTTCATCGACTGCGCCGGTCTTGGCGTGCTGTGCCGAGCCCGCAACCGGGTGCACGACCGGGCCGGCCGGCTGCGACTGGTCACCGACAGCGCCGCCTTCAGGCGGCTGCTGCGGGCCACGGGTCTGACAGACGTCTTCGAGGTGCATCCACGGCTGCCGGCCCTGCTCCATGACGGCTGACGCGACCAGGACGCTGCCGACCCGACGGGGGCGCTGCCGGCCTGGCCGGGGCGCGCTCCCGTGGAGTGCGGTGGTGGTCCGCGGGGCGGGCGCGCAAGGAGGTGCCGCATGCGATTCGAGGACCGCGCCGACGCCGGACGCCGCCTGGCCGGGCGGCTCGAACGGCTGCGCGGCGCGGACGCGATCGTGCTCGGGCTGCCGCGCGGCGGCATCCCGGTGGCGTACGAGGTGGCCCGGGCGCTCGCCGCGCCCCTGGACGTGCTGGTGGTCCGCAAGCTGGGCGTGCCCTGGCAGCCGGAACTGGGGTTCGGCGCGATCGGCGAGCGGGGCGTACGGGTCCTCAACGACGACATCGTCGCGGACTGCCGCCTCGGACCGGGCGAGCTGGCCGCCGTCGAGGAGCACGAACGGGCGGAACTGGAACGTCGGCTGCGCCGGTACCGGGCCGGCCGCGATCCGGTGCCGGTGCCCGGGCGGACCGTGGTGATCGTGGACGACGGGGTGGCCACCGGCGCCACCGCCAAGGCCGCCTGCCGTGTCGTACGGCACGCGGGTGCGGCCCGGATCGTGCTCGCCGTCCCGGTCGGTCCGCAAGCGACGCTCGCCCGGCTGCGGGACGTGGCCGACCAGGTCGAGTGTCTGATGACACCGCGTCATCTCGGCGCGGTCGGCGCCTGGTACCACGACTTCGCCCAGACCGGTGACGACGAGGTCGCCGCGCTGCTCGGCCGGGCCGGGCGCCCCGCGCCCGCCGTCGGCCCGCATCCGCCCAACCGGGAGGTCGAGGTGCCGGCCGGGAGGGTGCGGCTGGCCGCCCGGTTCGTGCTGCCCGACCGCGCCCCGGCCGTGGTGGCGTTCGCGCACGGCAGCGGCAGCGGCCGGCACAGCCCGCGCAACCGCTATGTGGCCGCCGTCCTGAACCGGGCCGGTCTGGGCACGCTGCTGCTCGATCTGCTCACCGAGGACGAGGAGCGCGACCGGCACAACGTGTTCGACATCGTGCTGCTGGCCCGCCGGCTGCAGGGCGCGTCCGACTGGCTGCGCCGGGAGACCGCCCTGCCCGTCGGCTACTTCGGCGCGAGCACCGGTGCGGGGGCGGCGCTGGAGGCCGCCGCCGACGACCCCGGCATCGGCGCCGTCGTCTCCCGCGGCGGCCGTCCCGACCTCGCCTCCCCCGCCGCGCTGGCCCGGGTCCGGGCCCCGACGCTGTTGATCGTTGGCAGTCTCGACACCCGGGTGCTGAGCCTGAACCGGCTGGCCGCGGACTGGCTGCGCTGTGAGCACCGGCTGGCCCTCGTGCCGGGCGCGACCCATCTGTTCGCGGAACCCGGCACCCTGGCCACGGCCGCCGCCCTCGCCCGCGACTGGTTCACCACACACCTCAGCCACCCGGGTACGACCAGCCCGGACACGGTCTGCCCGGACACCGTCAACGGGCCGGACGCAGCAGGCCCCAGCACCGAGCGACCCGAAGCCACCAGGTCCGATACCACCGGACCCGATACCACCGGACCCGATACCACCGGACCCGAAGCCGACCGCCCGGACGCCGACCCGCCCCCACCGCGCACTGCCTGATCCGGCCACGCTCGATGGCGCCCGCTCGTACGTGCTCGTCGGCGCCGTCGCCGCGGCCGGTCTCGCGGCGACGGCGGTGACCGGGCCGCTGCTCGCGCGGCTCGTGGACCGGCACGGGCAGGCCCGGGTCGCCGTACCGGCCGCGGTGTGCGCGGTGCCGGGCAGCCTCGCCCTGCTGCCGTGCGTGCGCCACGACGCCGCGAGCCGGACCCTGTTCGCCGCGTACGCCGCCGGGTGCCGGCCGGCCCTGTCCGCTTGCCGCACGGCGCCGGACAATGGACGTACCGCGGGAAGTGCTCCGCGGGGCGCGAAGCCGCCCGGGCCCCGGTCCGCCGGGCGAGCGAGGACTTAGAGGATTTGACGAGGACTTGAGGGACCGGGAGCCGGAGGGCAAGGCGAGAGGTTCATGAAGGAGACGCTGTCCCTCGGCCGGATCGCCGGCGTACGCGTCGGGCTGCACTGGAGCGTGCTGGTCATCGTCGTGCTGGTGACGCTCGCCCTGGCCCGGGGCCGCTTCCCCGCGGCCCACCCGGGCTACTCCCCCGCGGTCTACTGGGCGCTCGCCCTGCTGACCGCGGTGGCCTTCCTCGCCTCGCTGCTGGCCCACGAACTCGCGCACGCGGTGGTCGCGCGGCGGGCCGGCGTCCAGGTCGACGGCATCACCCTGTGGATGCTGGGCGGCGCGGCCCGGCTGCACGGTGAGGCGCCGTCGCCGGCCGCGGAGCTGCGCATCGCGGGCGTGGGTCCGCTCACCAGCGCTCTGGCCGGCGGTGTATTCGCCGGGCTGGCGGTGTGGCTGGCGGCGCTCCGCGTCACCGGGCTGCTGGTGGAGGCGGTGGCCTGGCTGGCCGCGATCAACCTCGTGCTGGCCGTGTTCAACGCGCTGCCCGCCGCTCCGCTGGACGGCGGTCGGCTGCTGCGGGCGTTCCTGTGGCACCGCACCGGCGACCGGCTGCGGGCCACCCGGGGTGCCTCGGCCGCCGGGCGGGGGCTGGGCTGGTTCCTGGTGGCGGCCGGTTTCGCCGCCGTCCTGTTCGCCGGGAACCTCTCGGGTCTGTGGTCGGCCCTGATCGGCTGGTTCCTGATCGCGGCGGCGACCGCGGAGGTGCGGCAGGCGGAGATGCAGGGCCTCCTGAAGGGCGTGCCGGTCGGCCGGGTCATGACCCCGGACCCGGTCACGATCCCGTCCTGGACGACCATCGCCGGCTTCCTGGCCGAGGGTCCCTTCGGCCCCTACCGGCACTCCGCCTTCCCCGTCCGCGCGCCGGACGGCTCGGTGGCCGGGCTGTTCATCATGTCCATGGCCGAGCGGACTCCGGACCGGGCCCGGTCCCGGACGACGGTGGGCGATGTGATGCGCCGCCTGCCGGACGTCGTGACGGTCGCCCCCGACGAACCGGTCGTGGATCTGCTGCCCCGGCTCCAGGAGAGCGCCGTCCGCCGGGCCCTGGTCCTCGACGGCGACCGGCTGGTCGGCATCGTCACCCTCGCCGACATCACCCGCGCCCTGACCTGGCCGACCGCGGCGCCTCGACAGCCGCTCTGAGGCGAACACGGCCACCCCTGCCCGCCCGCGGGCCGGGGAGCCCGAGCGGGTTCCCCGGCCCGGGGCGCCGTCAGGCGGTCCAGCTCCACTCCGCGACCTCGGGCAGATCGGCGCCGTGCTCGCGGATCCAGGCGTGGTGGCGGGTACGGGCGTCCACCATCGCCTGGCGCACCCCGGCGGCGCGCACGGCGAGCCCGGGGACCCGGTCGATGACGTCCATGACCAGCCGGAAGCGGTCGAGGTCGTTGCGGACCACCATGTCGAACGGGGTGGTCGTGGTGCCGGACTCCTTGTAGCCGCGCACGTGCAGGTTGCCGTGCCCGCGTCGGCGGTAGGCGAGCCGGTGGACCAGCCACGGGTAGCCGTGGTACGCGAAGACGACCGGCTTGTCGGCGGTGAACAGGCCGTCGTACTCGAAGTCGGTCATCCCGTGCGGGTGATCCTCGTGCGGCAGCAGCCGGGTCATGTCGACGACGTTGACGACGCGCACGGCGAGCTGGGGCAGATGCCGGCGCAGCAGTTGGGCTGCGGCCAGCACCTCCTGCGTGGGCACATCGCCCGCGCAGCCGAGCACCACGTCGGGTTCGGCGCCGTTCTCGGTGCCCGCCCACTCCCAGATCCCGGCGCCGCGGGCGCAGTGGACGCGGGCCTGGTCCATGGACAGCCAGTCGAAGCACGGCTGTTTGCCGGCCACGATGACGTTGACGTAGTCGCGGCTGCGCAGGGCGTGGTCGGCGACGGACAGCAGCGTGTTGGCGTCCGGTGGCAGATAGACGCGGACGACCTCGGGGCTCTTGTTGAGGACGTGGTCGACGAAGCCGGGGTCCTGGTGGGAGAAGCCGTTGTGGTCCTGCCGCCACACATGTGAGGTCAGCAGGTAGTTGAGGGAGGCGACCGGTGCCCGCCATGGCAGCTCGCGGGATGTCTTGAGCCACTTGATGTGCTGGTTGACCATCGAGTCGACGATGTGCACGAACGCCTCGTAGCAGGAGAACAGCCCGTGCCGGCCGGTCAGCAGATAGCCCTCCAGCCAGCCCTGGCACAGGTGCTCGGAGAGGATCTCCATCACCCGGCCGTGCCGGTCCAGGTGTTCGTCCACCTCAAGGGTCCGCTCCTGCCATGCCTTCCCGCTGGCCCCGAAGACGGCGTCGAGCCGGTTGGAGGCGGTCTCGTCCGGGCCGACCAGCCGGAAGTCCCGGCGGTCCCGGGTGTCCGCCATGATCTGTGCGAGGAGGTTGCCGAGCACCCGGGTCGGTTCGTGCAGGCTCGCGCCCGGCTTGTCCACGGGTACGGCGAAGTCGTCCAGGGAGCGGATCGGCAGGTCGCGGACGAGGAGGCCGCCGTTGGCGTACGGGGTGGCACCGAGCCGCGCCGGTCCGGCCGGGACGCAGGCGAGGACGTCGGCGGCCGGCCGGCCGGTCGCGTCGAACAGTTCCTCGGGCCGGTACGAGCGCAGCCACGCCTCCAGTTGCCGCAGATGCCCGGGGTTCTCCCGGACGCCGGGCAGCGGGACCTGGTGGGCGCGCCAGGTGCCCTCGACCGGTACGCCGTCGACCTCGGCGGGCCCGGTCCAGCCCTTGGGGGTGCGCAGCACGATCACCGGCCAGTGGACGCGCTCGGTGCGGCCCTCGTCGCGGGCGGCGCGCTGCGCCCGGCCGATGCGGTCCAGGGCCTGGTCGAACGCGGCGGCCAGGGCGCGGTGCACCTGCGCCGGGTCGTCGCCGGACACCTGGATCGGCTCGTGTCCGTAGCCGCGCAGCAGCGCGTCCAGTTCGGGCTCGGGCAGCCGGGCGAGCACGGACGGGTTGGCAATCTTGTAGCCGTTGAGGTGGAGGATCGGCAGGACGGCGCCGTCGTGCACCGGGTCGAGGAACTTGTCGGAGTGCCAGGAGGCGGCCAGCGGGCCGGTCTCCGCCTCACCGTCGCCGATGACGCAGGCGACCAGCAGATCGGGGTGGTCCAGGGCGGCGCCGTAGGCGTGGGCCAGTGAATAGCCCAGTTCGCCGCCCTCGTGGATCGAGCCGGGCGTCTGGGGGGCGACATGGCTGGGCACGCCGCCGGGGAAGGAGAACTGCCTGAACAGCCGCGCCATCCCGGCCGCGTCGCGCGGCACGTCCGGATAGGTCTCGCTGTAGCTGCCCTCCAGCCAGGAGTTGGCCACGACGGCGGGCCCGCCGTGCCCGGGGCCCCAGACGCACAGGGCGTCGAGGCCGCGTGCCTTGATCACCCGGTTGAGGTGGGTGTACACGAGGTTGAGTCCGGGTGAGGTGCCCCAGTGGCCGAGCAGCCGCGGTTTGATGTGTTCGGGGCGCAGCGGCTCGGTGAGCAGCGGGTTGGCGAGCAGATAGATCTGTCCGGCCGCGAGATAGTTGGCGGCCCTCCAGTGCGCGTCCAGGGTGCGCAGTTCCTCGTCGGAAAGTACGGTGGCGTCCTGGTGTTCGACAGGGGGCATGGGGGCTCCGGAAGTCATCGGCACGGGTCATCGGCGGGCGGAGGCGGCATGGCCGGCAAGCAGGCGCGAAGGCTGCCGCGCAAGACGTACGAGACGGAACTGCTGCGGCTGCAGACGGAGTTGGTCAAGCTCCAGGAGTGGGTGCGCACGCAGGGCGCGCGCCTCGTCGTCATCTTCGAGGGGCGGGACGCGGCGGGCAAGGGGAGCACCATCAAGCGGGTCACGGAGTACCTCAACCCGCGGATGGCGCGGATCGTGGCGCTGCCGAAGCCGACCGAGCGCGAACGCACCCAGTGGTACTTCCAGCGGTATGTGGAGCATCTGCCGGCCGCCGGGGAGATCGTGCTGTTCGACCGGTCCTGGTACAACCGGGCCGGTGTCGAGCATGTGATGGGCTTCTGCACCAGGGAGGAGTACCAGCTGTTCCTGCGGCAGTGCCCGATCTTCGAGCGGATGCTGGTGGAGGACCGGATCCTGCTGCGCAAGTACTGGTTCTCGGTGAGCGACACGGTGCAGGAGGAGCGGTTCCGGCGGCGGCTGGACGATCCGGTGCGGCGCTGGAAGCTGTCGCCGATGGACCTGGAGTCGATCACCCGTTGGGAGGCGTACTCCCGGGCGAAGGACGAGATGCTGGTCCACACGGACATCGCCGAGGCGCCGTGGTATGTCGTCGAGAGCGATGACAAGCGCCGGGCGCGGCTGAACATGATCGCGCACCTGCTGGGCTCGCTGCCGTACCACGAGGTGCCCCCACCGGTGCTGGAGCTGCCGCAGCGGCCGCCGGCGACGGGCTACGAACGCCCGCCGCGCGATCTGCAGACCTATGTCCCCGACCATGCGGCGGGCCTGTGAGCCGCTCATCCCGGCTGTGGGACGACGGCGACCGGGCAGGCGGCGTGGTGCAGCACGCCGTGGGCGACCCGGCCGAGCCGTGGCCCGAAGTGGCCGCCGCGGTGCCTGGCCCCGACGACCAGCAGGTCGGCGGCGGCGGAGAACTCGGCCAGTACCCGCCGGGCCGGTCCCTCGACGGTGTGCCGGTGCGTCTGCACGTCGGCCGGCGCCTGCCGCAGCGCCTCCTCCAGCGCGTCGGCGGCCAGTTGCTCGTACAGCCGGGCGGGTTCGTCGGCGAACAGCGGGCTGTCGGCGCTCTCGAGGGCGGGTGCCTGCCAGGCCCGTACGACGTCCAGCGGCACCCCGCGCAGCCGTGCCTCGTCAAAGGCGAAGTGCAGGGCGGCCGAGTCGGCGGGCTTCTCGCCGACGCCGACAACGATCCGGCCGCGTGTCCCGGTGCCGGCCCCGTCGTCGGGGCCGCCGGACACCACGATCACCGGGCCGTGCGCGTGGCCGGCGACCGTCATGGCGACCGAGCCGAGCAGCGCCTCGGCCAGGCCGGTGCGACCGCGGGAGCCCACGACCACCGCGGCGGCGAAGCGGCTCTCCCGGACCAGCGCGTACTCCGGTTCCTCGGGCAGCGTCTCGACGGCGACCTGCAGCCCGTCCTGGCGGCGCCGGGCGCGCAGCGCGGCGGTCGCGAGGATGTGCTCGCCGATGAGCTGCTCGGGCGGCCTGCCGAGGTCCTGGGCGAGCGAGGCGCCCTCGTAGCGCTCCCACAGGGAGCCGTACACCAGTCTGAGCGGCGCCCGGCGCAGCGCGGCCTCGTCGGCCGCCCAGTCGACCGCCCGCAGGCTGTGCTCGGAGCCGTCGACGCCGACGACGACCGGCCGGTCCATCGCCGTCACCGTCCCGTGCTCGGGTCGACGGCGGTCCGGGCGCGGGTGCCGGGGGTCCGGGGGATGCTCCGGGTGCGCGGGCCGAGGGTGCGGGCCATGGCTTGTCCACCTCCGCGGTAGGGGGATGCGATCCGGTCCCAGCCTGGTGGTCACGGGGCGCTGCGGGGCAGGGGCCGCTGGTCCCGCGACGGGTCCGCCCGGCCCGTGCGGCGGCCGGGGTGACGGGGCCGGTCGGCCCTGGTGCAATCGGGACGGACGGGCGATGATCCTTGTCGTGGGCAGTTTGCCGTCTGCTTTCCACCCGGGATCGAGGGGCGCATGACCGAGACACGCACATTCACGGAGCAGAACCCCATCCGGGTGTTCCTGCTGGACGACCACGAGGTCGTACGGCGCGGGCTGGCCGATCTGCTCGATTCCGAGCCCGACATCACGGTGGTCGGCGACGCGGACACGGCCGGGCACGCCATCGTCCGCGGTCCGGCGCTGCGCCCGGACGTCGCCGTGCTCGATGTGCGCCTCCCGGACGGCGACGGCATCACCGTCTGTCGCGAACTGCGCGACCGTATGCCGGACGTGGCCTGTCTGATGCTGACGTCGTTCGACGACGAGGACGCGCTGCTCGACGCCATCATGGCCGGCGCCTCGGGCTATGTCCTCAAGCAGATCAAGGGCTCCGACCTGGTCTCGGCGGTGCGGACCGTCGCCTCGGGCCAGTCGATGCTGGACCCGGCGACGACGGCCCGGTTGATGCGCTCCCTGCGTTCGGATCCCGCGGAGGATGCGGCCGTGCCGTCCGAACTGGCGAGCCTGTCGCCGCGCGAGCGGGACATCCTCGCGCTGATCGGGGACGGGCTGACCAACCGGGAGATCGGCAAGAGGCTGTATCTGTCGGAGAAGACCGTCAAGAACCACATCTCGCGGCTGCTGGCCAAGCTGGGCGTGCAGCGGCGGGTGCAGGCCGCGGTCCTCGCCTCGCAGCTGGATCAGCCGGAGCCGGGCGGGCGCCCCGCCGAGTGACGGCCCCGGGCCCGGCAGCGGCCCGGCAGCGGCCCGGCGGGACCGGTGCGGGCCCGCCGGGCGGCGATCAGGCGCCGAATCTGCCCGATCAGGCGCCGAATCTGCCGCGGGCGGACCCGGTGACTCTCATCAGCGACGTTCCCGGGGTCGGTGACGTTCCCGGGGCCGCGGATCGGTCTCTACGACCCGATGCGCCCCATCAGGCCATCAGGCGCCGTGGTGGATCTCGACGTGCTTGGCCTCGGCCTTCTCGCTGCCCAGGCCCACGCTGACGGTGAGGATGCCGTCGGTGTAGTCGGCCCTGACGTCGTCCTCGTCGGCTCCCGGCGGCAGCGTGACACTGCGGCTCATGGTGCCGTAGCGGATCTCGCTGCGGTTCTTCTCCACGTCCCGTTCGGTGCGTTCGGCCTTGACGGTCAGCATCCCGTCGCCGATGACCACGTCGATGTCCTCGTGGGACAGGCCGGGCAGCTCCGCCCGCAGGACGTAGCGGCCCTCCTCCAGGTAGTCCTCGACACGGACCGTGTACAGGTCGCCCATGGTCGGCATCGCGAACCGCGCGGGGAAGGTCTCGAACCACTCGGGAATCTCCGGGAAGGAGAACCTCTGCCTGCGTGTCAGTGTCGTCATCGCCGTACCTCCTCGGCCGTGGTTGCCGCTGCTGACACTTCCAGTGCACCGCGTGACCGCACGGCCCGCTGAGGCCGAACAGCCCATGTCCGGGGCCCCAAGGTCCCTTCCGTGCGGTGCGGGCACCGCTCGCGACGCCCACCGCACCCGCGTCACCGAGGACTCCACCCGGCCGTCCAAGGGGTCCGCGACCCGTACGGGCGTGCGCACGGTCACGGCGCGTCGGCGCGCACGATCACGACGGGGCAGCGCGCGTGCTGTGCGAGGTGCTGGCTGACGGAGCCCAGCAGGGCGCGGGCGAAGCCGCGCCGCCCGTGGCTGCCGACGACGAGGGCCTCGGCGCCCTCGGCCGCCCGCAGCAGCACCTCCACCGGATGGCCGCGCACCAGCAGTGCCCTGACCGCGCCCGCGGCCTCGGCACCGAGTGCCTCGCGCAGTTGCTCGGCGAGCCGTTGCCGGGCGTTCTCCTCGTCGAAGTCGGTGTCGACGGGGGGAGCCGACCAGGTCTCGATCCCCGACAGCTCCCATGCGGCCACCGCGTCCACGCGACCGCCGACGAGGCCCGCATAGCGTACGGCCCAGCGCACCGCCGCGTACGAGGACGGCGAACCGTCGACGCCCACCACGATGCGCGGCACCGAGACTTCCGTGTCCATCCGTGCCACCTCTCCTGCGGCCCGCCGCCCGCCGCGCCGTCCGTGCCCTCCCCTCCACGCTGCGGGACGCCGGGCCGCCCCGCCACAGAAAGCGGCCCGGGGCGGGGTATCCGGATGGCCCGGCGTGCGGCGTCAGCCCGCCCGGGCCGCCGACCGCGACCAGGTGACGGCGAGCCGCTCGCCCTCGTCGACGACGTCGGTGCCCAGTTCGGCGCAGACGCGTTTCAGCCGGTCGGCGATCCAGGCGTACTCCGCCCGGTCGGCGAGGCGGGTGTGGCAGTGGTCCAGGGCGAGGGGGACGGCCTCGGTGCGCAGCGGGCCGTGCTCGTCGAGGGTGACCAGCCAGAGCAGGCCGAGGTCGTTGCGGAGCGCCGGGTGGACGGCGTAGTCGTCGATGAAGTCGCCGAGATCGAACAGGACATGCCGGGTGAAGCCGTGGAAGACGTGTGCCGAGTGCCCGACGACGAGGTCGGCCCCGGCCTCGGTGAGGGCGGGCGCGGCACCGCGGACATGCGGGACCGGGCGCGCGGTCATGTTCGGCCCCCAGTGGGCGCTGACCAGCACCAGGTCCGTCTGCTCGGCCAGGGTGCCGATGGTGTCGGTGAGCCATCGGGGGACGTCCCGGTGCCAGAGGTCGGCGTAGGCCACGCCGGGACGGTCGGTGTCCGCGGCGAACTCGGCGGGGTGGTCGGTGACGGCGACCACGCCGACGCGCAGCCCGCCGGCCTCCAGGCGGAGCGGGGCGCGGGCCTCGGTGACGTCAGGTCCGGCCCCGACGCTGCGGATACCCGCCCGGGCCAGCCGGGTCCGGGTGTCGTCGAGCGCGTCGGGGCCGTAGTCGAGGGCGTGGTTGTTGGCCAGGATCGCCACGTCGACGCCCAGTCCGGCCAGCACGTCGGCGGCGCGCGGCGGGGCGCGGAAGAAGAAGGTCTTTCCGGGCAGTTCCACGGGGCTGCCCCGGTCGGAGACGCAGCATTCGAGGTTGAGCAGGAAGAGGTCGGCGTCCCGTACGGCGTGCTGCACCGCGGGGCTGAACAGCGGGCGGGGGTTCTTGTGGGCGAGGGCTTCGGCGACGTCCCGGCCGAGCATGGCGTCGCCGGCCAGGGCGAGGGTGACGGCCATGACACGCACCTCCGCTCGTTCGCCCGGTACCGCTGTTCCGCGGGCGCCCTTGGCGGGCCGGGCCGGGCCGGGCGGCGGTCCCGGTCCGCGGGGATCGGGCTCCGTGCACGTCCTGGGGCGGGAGGCGGGCCCGCGCGGCCGTCCTGGGAACGCGGGACGACGGGCATCGCCGTCCCGTGTTCCCGCGCGCGGGCCCGCCCCACACCGCCCGCGAGGCGTCACCACCGCCCCGCACCGTCACCCTGCACGGGCGGAACGTGGTGCCGCGGTGTCGGGGTGCCCGAGGGAGGGGCGCCGGCACCGCGGATCTCCCGGGCCTGGGCCCACCGTCGCACCCGGTCCGCCACCGCTGTAGGGGCCGAACGGCCCGTGCGCCGGGGCCGATCGCCCCCACGGTGCCCCGCGGGCCGCACCGGCCTCCCCGCCGGGCCCGCCCGCGCCACGGTGCCGAGGGCCGTGCGGCCCCATGACAGACGGCGACCGGGCACGGAGGGTGGAAGGGAGCGGGACGCACCGTGCGAAGGAGGCCGCCGTGACCGGAGTGCCCGAGGACGCCGTGACCGAGCGGCTGTCGGTGCGGGACCTGATGAGTGCCGCGCCGTACGCCCTCGACGAGAACGAGTCCGTGCTGATCGCCTGGGAGGTCCTGGAGAGGTCGGGGCAGGGGCATCTCCCCGTCGTCCGCCGGGACGGCTGCTGCGCCGGTGTGCTGGGGCGCGCCGAACTCGCCCTGGTCTGCGCCGGACCCGCGGCGGCGCTGTCCCGCCGCAGGCTGCGCGATCTGCTCCGCGGCCGGCGCACGGCGGCCGTGCACGCCGAGGACTCGGCGCGACGCGCGGCCGCCGTCATGGCGCAGGAGGGCACGGGCGCACTGCCGGTGACCGATGCGCACGGGCGCCTGGTCGGACTGCTCAGCGCCGCGGAC
>NZ_JBSGBN010000179.1:0-15755 GCF_053601275.1 Streptomyces sp. NPDC004752
GTGAAGGGCGAGGTCATCAAGACCGTTCCGGAGTCGAAGATCGTCGAGACCCTCATCGAGGAGGCCATGAAGCTCGCCGAGCAGATGGAGGCCGAGGGCGTGGCCTCCGGCGAGCCGTCGGTGTCGGTCGCCGACTGACGACGCCCCCGAGCGGCAGGCCGCCCGCCGTGACGCCGCCCGCCGTGCCGCTGCTCGGCACGCGCGCCACGGCGCCCCGACCCGTACGGCCCGCCGCTCCCCGGGCCCACCGCTGTTCCGCCGCTCCACCCACCGGCGGCCGGTGGTACGACGGCCAGGACCGCCCCGTGCCGATCCATGTACGGCGGTGTGCGAGGTAACGGTGGTGAGCGAACGGGCAGTTGGTACGGCGGCGCGCGCGGATACTGTCCGCAACGCACGCACGACCCCGCACCGCGAGGACCGGTACCCGGTCGGCGCCGTCGGCGCGAGCGAACCCGCCCTGACCGACGGCGACTTCACCGACTGCACCGACAACAATGGTTTTCTCCCGGTGAGTTGCCCCTCGGCCTGGGCCGGGCCCGCCCGCTCGTCGCCCGCCCGGGGCCTCGACCAGATCAAGGACTGAGCGGTGCCCGTGAGTGACGGCGTCGGCACATGACGTGAGATGCGCGCCCCGGGTGCTGGGGAGCGTCCTAGTACTGCAACGGTGCTAGGCGCCGCTTCCTCGGCCTCCCGGGAACCCCGCCGACCGACCGCCCCCACCGTGCCGTCCCCG
The DNA here is from genome assembly GCF_053601275.1 of Streptomyces sp. NPDC004752. Classification (NCBI taxonomy): domain Bacteria; kingdom Bacillati; phylum Actinomycetota; class Actinomycetes; order Kitasatosporales; family Streptomycetaceae; genus Streptomyces; species Streptomyces sp. NPDC004752. The sequence continues at coordinate 737 of NZ_JBSGBN010000179.1, forward strand.
TGGGGCGGCGCGGCACAAATTCGGCGGGTACAGTGCGGAGATCAGCAGAACCCCCAGGGTGAGGCGCCGCACGTGTTGACCCAGACCACCTCTCGGGTGCTCGAACCGAGCGACCTGGACGCCGCGCTCGCCGTCCTCGACCGCGAGCCCGTCGCGAACGCCTTCGTGACGTCCCGGGTGCAGATCGCGGGCCTCGATCCATGGCGGCTCGGCGGGGAGATGTGGGGCTGGTACGAGGACGGCATGCTGACCTCGCTGTGCTACGCGGGCGCCAACCTGGTGCCGATCTGCGCCACCCCGAGGGCCGTGCGCGCCTTCGCCGACCGGGCCCGCCGCGCCGGCCGCCGCTGCTCCTCCATCGTCGGACCCGCCGAACCCACCGCCCGGCTGTGGCGCCTCCTCGAACCGCACTGGGGCCCGGCCCGCGAGGTCCGCACCCACCAGCCGCTCATGGTCACCGACCGCATGCCCGCCGACATCGCCCCGGATCCCTACGTCCGCCGCATCCGCAAGGACGAGATAGAAACGATCATGCCGGCGTGCGTGGCGATGTTCACCGAGGAGGTCGGCGTCTCCCCGCTGGTCGGCGATGGCGGACTGCTCTACCAGGCCCGGGTCGCCGAACTCGTCGGCTCCGGCCGCTCCTTCGCCCGGCTCGACGACAACGGCAGGGTCGTGTTCAAGGCGGAGATCGGCGCGGCGACCGACCGGGCCTGCCAGATCCAGGGCGTGTGGGTGGCCCCCGAGTACCGGGGGTGCGGCCTCGCGGCCCCCGGCATGGCGGCGGTACTGCGTTACGCGCTCGCGGACGTGGCTCCCGTGGTGAGCCTGTACGTCAACGACTTCAACACCGCGGCCAGGCGAGCCTATCTACGGGTGGGCTTCCGGGAGGTCGGCGCGTTCATGAGCGTGCTGTTCTGAACCGCCTTTCTCCGACGGAACCGACGTAACCGACGTAACCGACGGAGCCGATGGACCGGACGAAACAGACGAAACCGACGGAACCGGCGAAGTCGACAGAGTCGACGGAGCCGATGGAGCCCCGGTCACCGGGTCGACGACCTTCACCTCCAGGCGCAGCGGCCCCCGGCCGACCGTGCCCGTGCGGTGCTCCAGGTCGTCCTCGATCCGGGTCTGTGGGGAGACCGGGGAGGTCTCGGTCATGCCGTGGCAGATGGAGACCTCCGCCCTGTGCATCTCGCCGACCACCCGCTGCATCCCATCACCTCGACCGGGCAGGGCGACCCCGCCATGATGCCGGTGCGCAGCGGCGCAGAGGCCGTACCCCGCGAAGCCGGGAAGCCGACAGAGCCGCGTGAGCCGACAGCGCCGACGGAACCGCGTGAGTCGGCTGTGCCGGCCGAGCCCACTGCGTCGGCCGAGCCGGGGGCGCCCGGGGCGGCATCCCCGGCCGCGCAAGGCCGCACGCACTCTCGGCCACAAGCGACGCCCGGGCCCCCCGGACACCCGAAACCCCCCTGTAGGCTCCGGGCCATGGACCTCGTCATCGGCCCCTTGGACCTCTCCGCCCACGTCGATGAGGCCCTAGCCGTCCAGGCCGTCGCCTTCGGGCTCGGCGCCGACGAGATCGCCGTGCGCCGCCACATCGTCCTGCGCCATATGACCTTCCCGGGCGCGCGGGCCTTCGGCGCGACCGCCGCAGGCCGGCTCGCCGGGTTCGTGTACGGCATGCCCAACGACCGTACGCACTGGTGGTCCACCGTCGTGGAGCCGTATCTGCGGGCACAGGGCCACGACGAGTGGCTCGACGAGTCCTTCGTGATCACCGAGCTGCATGTCCACCCGCGCTACCAGAACCGGGGCATCGGCCGCGCCCTGATCACCACCATCACCGACGGGGCCGCCGAACCCCGGTCGATCCTCTCCGCGATCGACACCGACAGCCCGGCCCGCGGCCTCTACCACTCCCTCGGCTATCAGGACCTGGCCCGCCAGGTCCTGTTCCCCAGCGCCCCCAGGCCGTACGCGGTCATGGGGGCACCGCTGCCCCTGCGCCGCCGTCGGCCGGGAATCGATTTCCGGCCATGGCAACCGCCCGGCTAACCTCCTAGCCATCACCCTTACCCGGCAGGAGTACGAGAACGATGGCGAACGCACCGGTCCAGCGCATGTCCCAGTTGATGGCCAAGACGCTGCGCGACGACCCGGCGGACGCCGAGGTCCTCAGCCACAAGCTGCTCGTCCGCGCCGGCTATGTGCGCCGCACCGCCGCCGGCCTGTGGTCCTGGCTGCCGCTCGGCAAGCGGGTCCTCGCCAACGTGGAGCGCATCGTCCGCGAGGAGATGGACGCGATCGGCGCCCAGGAGGTGCTGCTGCCCGCGCTGCTGCCGCGCGAGCCCTACGACGCGACCGGCCGCTGGGACGAGTACGGTCCCGAACTGTTCCGCCTCCAGGACCGCAAGGGCGGCGACTATCTGCTCGGCCCGACCCACGAGGAGATCTTCACCCTGCTGGTGAAGGACCAGGCGTCCTCCTACAAGGACCTGCCGGTCATCCTCTACCAGATCCAGAGCAAGTACCGTGACGAGGCCCGGCCCCGCGCGGGCATCCTGCGCGGCCGTGAGTTCCTGATGAAGGACTCGTACTCCTTCGACCTGGACGACGAGGGCCTCGCCCGGTCCTACGCCCTGCACCGGCAGGCATACCAGCGGATCTTTGAGCGCCTGGGCCTCGACTACCGCATCTGCGCCGCCACCGCGGGCGCCATGGGCGGCTCCAAGTCCGAGGAGTTCCTGGCCCCGGCCGGAGCCGGTGAGGACACCTTCGCGGACTGCCCGAACTGCGACTTCGCGGCCAACACCGAGGCGATCGGCTACGAACTCAAGCCGGTGGACGGCTCCTTGGTGCCCGCGGCCGAGGAGATCCCCACCCCGGACACCCCGACCATCGAGACGCTGGCCGCCTCCCTCGGCGTTCCGGCCTCCGCCACCCTGAAGAACCTCCTCGTCAAGGTCGACGGCGAGATCGTCGCCGTGGGCGTCCCGGGCGACCGCGAGGTCGACCTGGACAAGGTCGAGGCGCACTTCGCCCCGGCCGCGGTCGAGTTGGTCACCGCCGAGGACTTCACCGGCCGCCCCGACCTGGTGCGCGGCTACGTCGGGCCGCAGGGCCTGGACAAGGTCACCTATCTCGCCGACCCGCGGGTGGCCCCGGGCACGGCGTGGATCACGGGCGCCAACAAGGAGCATGTCCACGCCCGGAACGTGGTCGCCGGACGTGACTTCGAGGTGGACGAGTACGTCGACGTCGTGGTGGTGCGGGAGGGCGACCCGTGCCCGAACTGCGGCACCGGCCTCAAGCTGGACCGCGCCATCGAGATCGGCCACATCTTCCAGCTGGGCCGCAAGTACGCCGACGCCCTCAAGCTCGACGTCCTCGGCCAGAACGGCAAGCCGGTCCGCGTGACCATGGGCTCCTACGGCATCGGTGTCTCCCGCGCGGTCGCCGCCCTCGCCGAGCAGACCGCCGACGAGCAGGGCCTGTGCTGGCCTGCGGAGGTCGCCCCGGCGGATGTGCATGTGGTGGCCGCGGGCAAGGCCCTGCAGACCGAAGTGGCGCTCGACGTCTCCGAGAAGCTGGCCGCCGCGGGCCTCCGCGTGCTGGTCGACGACCGGGCCGGGGTCTCCCCGGGCGTGAAGTTCACGGACTCCGAGCTGATCGGCGTCCCCCGCATCCTGGTGGCGGGCCGCCGCGCGGGCGAGGGCGTCCTGGAACTGAAGGACCGCAAGACCGGTCACCGCGAAGAGCTGACCATCGACGAGGCGATCGCCCGCCTGACGTCCCGCTGAGCGCTCCGGGGGAGGGGCCAGGGTGCGCCGTCGGTCGGTTGCGGTGACATCGTGGCTGGTCGCGCGGTTCCCGGCGCCCCTTCCGGGGCGCTGCCGAGCCACAGCGGACTTCGCCCGACCCGCTCGGCCCCTCCCGGCAGCCACCACGAGACGGGGTCACCACACCTGCACCCGATGGCCCATGGCCGATCCCCACGACCGCCCACGGGCCACCGGCGGTTTGTGCGGACCGTTCACGCGGGCCACCGGCGGTTTGCGCGGACCGTCCACTGCCGCTGCCGGCCACCGACCGGCCCGCGGCCCTACAGCCAGGACGCGAACTCCATGAGCAGTTCGGTGTCCTTGGCGCGGCCTGCCCGGCGGGCCCGCAGTCCGGATTCCACCGCGCGGAACAGGGTCCAACCCCGCAGGCGGTCCTGATCGACGTCCAGTGCCTCGGCGAGCCGCTTCACCCGGCGTCGGGTCGTCGCCGAGCCCGACGGGGAGGCGATCAGGTCCTCCACCCGGTCTCGGACCAGCCGGGCCAGGTCGAAGGCGCACTCGCCGACCACCGGGTCCGGCCCTACCGCGAGCCATGGCATCCGCTCCCCGGCGAGCACCTTGCTCTGCCGGAACGTGCCGTGCAGCAGCCGGTGCTCGGGCGGCGCCACGAGCAGTTCCTCGCGGGCCGTGAGCGCCGCGTCGACCAGCGGCACCGCCTCGGCGTCCGCCCCGGCCCGCATCGCCGCCGCCTGCCGCCCGGTCCGCTCGGCCACCGTCTCGAAAGGGTGCGCGGCACCGCCGCCGGGTGGCTCGACCCACAGCCGCCGCAGCGTCCCGGCCGCCTCCAGCAACGCCCGCGCCTCCGGCAGCGAGCGCACCGACACATCCGGGTGCAGCCGCTCCAACAGCAGCTCGCCCTCGGCCACGAAGGGTTCCAGCAGCTGGACGGCGCCCAGCCCGCCCCAGTGCGCGAGCGCCGCCCGCTCGCTCTCCGGCCGGGCCCGGTGCGGTGCCAGCTTCAGCACGGCCGGAGATCCGTCCGCCCGCCGCACCAGCACCACCAGGCTGCTGCGCCCGCCCGGCACCTGCACCCGCTCCACGGTCAGCTCGCGCAGCGCGACGGCCTGCCGGGCCGCCTCGGGCAGCTTCTCCAGCCAGTCGTCACCGTCCGGTGCCGTCTCACCGAGCGCGCGCACCAGGCGGCGCGGCGGTTCGAAAGCCATGCGCGAGTCGTTCCTTTCCTGCGGTACGGGGCCTGCGGTACAGGGCTGCGTCGCCCGTCGGTCCGTGCGGTCAGCCGCCCGGACCGGGCTACGGCGTCCGCGTCGCTGGAGCCGGGCCGGTCCCGGCCCTCTTGTCGGCCCGTTCGCCGAGACCAGGGAAGGCTACGCTCTCCCCGCGCCAGCGCACCGCGCGCACCGCCGCTTCCCGCAGCGCCGCCGCGGCCGAGCCGCGCCGCTCGCCCGAGACCGCCCGCACCAGATCGGAGTAGACGTCGGCGACCCGCTCCTCCAACTCGGCGGCCAGCCGCACCGCGGCGGCCGAGTCCGGCACCGGGAACGGCAGCGCGTAGGCGGCGCTCGCCGCGACCGGCTCACCGCCCCGGTCGCGCACCTCGCGCGCCAGCGCGTCCCGCCGCGCCCGGTGTGCGTCCCACGCGGCCCGCGCCTCCGCCCGCCGCCCCGCGGTGATCCGCCCGCCGACCACTCCGAACCCGTACACGGCCGCATGCTCGGCGGCCAGTGCCGCCTGCAGTGCCGTCAGCCCGCCGTCCTTCGCCTCGCTCACCTGGCGCCCTCCTTCCGCGCTGCCCGGCGAGCCGGGCGCTCCCGCTCGGTCGTCCCGCTCAACTGCCGTCGCCCGCCAGCAGATACGCGTGTGCCGCCCCGGCCGCCGCCGTCGATGCCAGCAGCCGCGCCAGCTCACCCGGGACCTCCAGCAGCGCCTTGGCCCGCCGGTCGGCGAGGCCACGTTCGGCGAGGGCGAGCCCCGCCAGGGCCTTGGTGGTGTTCGCCGGGACCGCGGCGGCGGTCGGCGAGGCGGACGCGGCGGCGGCCGTCGGGGCCGAGGACGGCGACGGGTCGGCCGCCCCCTCCTCGAACGCCGTCGCGTGCGCCACGACCGCGGCACGCAGCGGCCGCAACCGCCGCGCCAGCGCCGGATGCGCGGCGAGCACGGCGTCGTACCGCGCCGCCAGCTCCCGGCTGTCCCGGGCGGCCCGCGCGCGTGTCCGTTCGGCGGCCGACGGACCGCTGCCGGCGGTGCCCGAATCCCCGTCCCCGCCGGAGCAGCCCACGAGGAGGACCGTTCCGGCAGCCGAGGCGAGCAGGGTTCTTCTCCGCGGCCCCGTAAGGGCGCGCGACGACGGGGAGAGGGGCACGGCAGACGTCCTCGGGGGAGCTCGTACGACGAGAAAGACGAGAAAGGGGCACGCTCGTGATCACCGTACCCGCGTGCCTCCCCGGCACCGGTCAGCGGCACCGCTCGTGCGCAGGTGGACGGCAACACCCCCGGCGACCGGATACCCTTTGACCAGACACGCGACCCATCCCACAACAGCACACGCGGCCGAGGAGTCACCCGGATGAGCACCACCCAGAGCGAGAGGCTGCGGGAACTGCTGGAACCGCTCGTCACCGCACAGGGCCTCGATCTCGAAGAGATCGCCGTGGACTCCGTCGGACGCAAGCGGGTGCTGCGCGTCGTCGTCGACTCCGACACCGGTGCGGACCTGGACCGGATCGCCGATGTGAGCCGCGCGCTCTCGGCGAAGCTGGACGAGACGGACGCGATGGGCGCGAGCGCGTACGACCTGGAGGTGGGCACCCCGGGAGCGGAGCGCGCCCTGACCGAACACCGCCACTACGTGCGTGCCACGGACCGTCTGGTGAAGTTCCAACTGCACGAGGGCGGTGAGCTGGTGGCCCGGATCCTCGCGGTGGACGAGGACGGCCTCGACCTCGAAGTGCCCGGTGTCAAGGGCCGCAGGCCCACCGCGCGCAGACTGGCCTTCCCCGATATCGCCAAGGCGCGCGTGCAGGTCGAGTTCAGCCGCAAGGACAGCGAGAAGTTCCCCCACGACGACAAACACGACGACAAGCACGACGACAAGAAGGAAGAGGAGGCGTAGCCGTGGACATCGACATGAGCGCCCTGCGGGGTCTGGTACGGGAGAAGGAGATCTCCTTCGACCTGCTGGTCGAGGCGATCGAGTCGGCCCTCCTCATCGCCTACCACCGCACCGAGGGAAGCCGTCGGCACGCGCGCGTGGAGCTCAACCGGGAGACCGGGCATGTGACCGTGTGGGCGAAGGAGGACCCCGAGGACCTCGAAGAGGGCCAGGAGCCCCGCGAGTTCGACGACACCCCGTCGGGCTTCGGCCGGATCGCCGCCACCACCGCCAAGCAGGTCATCCTGCAACGGCTGCGGGACGCCGAGGACGACGCGACGCTCGGCGAGTACGCCGGCCGCGAGGGCGACATCGTCACCGGCGTGGTGCAGCAGGGCCGCGACCCGAAGAACGTGCTCGTCGACATCGGCAGGCTGGAGGCCATCCTGCCGGTGCAGGAGCAGGTGCCGGGCGAGACCTATCCACACGGCATGCGGCTGCGTTCGTACGTCGTCCGGGTGGCGAAGGGCGTGCGGGGACCGTCGGTCACCCTCTCGCGCACCCACCCCAATCTGGTGAAGAAGCTCTTCGCGCTGGAGGTGCCGGAGATCGCCGACGGCTCCGTGGAGATCGCCGCGATCGCCCGTGAGGCCGGTCACCGCACCAAGATCGCCGTCCGCTCCACCCGTCCGGGCCTGAACGCCAAGGGGGCCTGCATCGGCCCCATGGGCGGCCGGGTGCGCAATGTGATGGGCGAGCTGAACGGCGAGAAGATCGACATCGTGGACTGGTCGGACGACCCGGCGGAGATGGTGGCGAACGCGCTGTCGCCCGCGCGGGTGTCCAAGGTGGAGGTCGTGGACATGGCGTCCCGGTCCGCCCGGGTGACCGTGCCCGACTACCAGCTGTCACTGGCGATCGGCAAAGAGGGACAGAACGCCCGGCTCGCGGCCCGGCTCACGGGCTGGCGCATCGACATCCGTCCGGACACCGAGCAGCCGTCCGAGTGAAGTCGCCCGGACGGGGGGAATAGTTCCAAGCCGCAGGTCGCTTGGAACACGACAACAACCGTTCGATCTCTGCCCCGAAGGGGTGAGGTCGGTGCGGGGAGGTAGACTTAGCAGTGTCTGGCCGGACGCGAGCCCGCGCATGCCCTGAGCGCACCTGTGTGGGGTGCAGGCAGCGAGCGGCCAAGATCGAACTGTTGCGCATCGTGGCGGTCGAGGATGCCTGCGTCCCCGATCCTCGCGGTACGCTGCCCGGCCGGGGTGCCTATGTGCACCCCGTCCCGGTCTGTCTCGATCAGGCGGTACGCCGCCGGGCGTTTCCACGGGCGCTCCGCGTCCCGGGACCGCTCGACGTAATGGCGTTGCGCCGGTACGTCGAGCAGACACACAGTTGCTGAGGCAACACGGCAAGGAAAGACGTGCCGTACGGAACTCCGTGCGGCCGGTACCTCGCGAGTCGAAAGCAGGTCGAGATTGCGATGAGCACTCGATGAGTACGCGATGAGTACGCCCATGAACTAGCGACGGTCCGGCCGCAACCCGGACCTCTAAGGAGCGAAGTGGCTAAGGTCCGGGTCTACGAACTCGCCAAGGAGTTCGGTGTGGAGAGCAAGGTCGTCATGGCCAAGCTCCAGGAACTCGGTGAATTCGTCCGTTCGGCGTCCTCCACAATCGAGGCGCCCGTAGTACGTAAGCTGACCGACGCCTTCCAGGGCGGTGGCAACGGCAGGTCCGCCGCCAAGCCCGCCCCGCGCAAGGCCGCCCCCAAGCCCGCCGCGCCCGCCCCGGCGCAGGCGGCACGTCCGGCTGCGCCGAAGCCGGCCGCCCCCAGGCCCCCCGTGGCCCAGCAGCCCGCGGCCACGCCGGCCCCCGCGTCCACCCCGTCGGCCCCCGGCCCGCGCCCGGGCCCGAAGCCCGCGCCTCGTCCGGCCCCGGCGGCGCCCACCACGCCGGAGTTCACCGCTCCGCCGTCGGCCCCGGCTCCGTCCCCGGCCGCCCAGGGCCCGCGTTCCGGCGCCCGCCCCGGCGCGCCCAAGCCCGGTGCCCGTCCGGGCGGGTCCGGCCAGGGCCGTCCCGGCCAGGGTGCGCCGCGCCCCGGTGGCCAGGGCCAGCGTCCGGGTGCCCGTCCGGCCGGTCCGCGACCGGGCAACAACCCCTTCACGTCCGGTGGTTCCACCGGTATGGCGCGCCCGCAGGCGCCCTGTCCGCAGGGCGGACGTCCGGGCTCCGGCGGTCCCGGCGGCGGTCCCCGTCCGCAGGGCCCCGGCGCCCAGGGCGGCGGTCCGCGTCCGCAGGCTCCGGGTGGTCACTCCGGTTCCTCCGGTCGGCCGAGCCCGGCCGGCATGCCCCGCCCGCAGGGCGGTCCGCGTCCCGGCGGCGGTCCCGGCGGCCCGCGTCCGAACCCCGGCATGATGCCGCAGCGTCCCGCTGCCGGCCCGCGTCCGGGCCCCGGCGGCGGTCGCGGCCCGGCCGGTGCCGGTCGTCCCGGTGGCGGCGGCGGCGGTCGTCCCGGCGGTGGCGGCGGTGGCTTCGCCGGTCGTCCCGGTGGCGGCGGCGGTGGCGGCGGCTTCGGTGGCGGCGGTGGCGGCGGTGGCCGTCCCGGCTTCGGTGGCCGTCCCGGCGGCCCCGGTGGTCGCGGCGGCACGCAGGGTGCCTTCGGCCGTCCCGGCGGTCCCGCGCGCCGTGGCCGCAAGTCGAAGCGGCAGCGGCGCCAGGAGTACGAGGCCATGCAGGCCCCGAGCGTCGGCGGCGTGATGCTGCCGCGCGGCAACGGCGAGAGCATCCGTCTCTCCCGCGGCGCGTCGCTCACCGACTTCGCGGAGAAGATCAACGCCAACCCGGCGTCGCTCGTCGCGGTCATGATGAACCTGGGCGAGATGGTCACCGCGACGCAGTCCGTCTCCGACGAGACCCTGCTGCTCCTCGCCGGCGAGATGAACTACACGGTTCAGATCGTCAGCCCCGAGGAGGAGGACCGCGAGCTCCTGGAGTCCTTCGACATCGAGTTCGGCGAGGACGAGGGCTCCGAGGAGGACCTGGTGGTCCGCCCGCCGGTCGTCACCGTCATGGGTCACGTCGACCACGGAAAGACCCGACTCCTCGACGCCATCCGCAAGACGAACGTCATCGCGGGCGAGGCCGGCGGCATCACCCAGCACATCGGTGCCTACCAGGTCGCGACCGAGGTCAACGGCGAAGAGCGGGCCATCACCTTCATCGACACCCCGGGTCACGAGGCGTTCACCGCCATGCGTGCCCGCGGTGCGAAGTCGACGGACATCGCGATCCTCGTGGTCGCGGCCAACGACGGTGTGATGCCGCAGACGGTCGAGGCCCTGAACCACGCCAAGGCGGCCGACGTGCCGATCGTGGTCGCGGTCAACAAGATCGACGTCGAGGGCGCGGACCCGACCAAGGTGCGCGGTCAGCTGACCGAGTACGGCCTGGTGGCCGAGGAGTACGGCGGCGAAACGATGTTCGTCGACATCTCCGCCAAGCAGGGCCTGCACATCGACAGCCTGCTGGAGGCGGTCGTCCTGACCGCCGACGCCGCCCTGGACCTGCGGGCCAACCCGCACCAGGACGCGCAGGGCATCTCGATCGAGTCCCGGCTCGACCGCGGCCGCGGTGCCGTGTCGACGGTCCTCGTCCAGCGAGGCACGCTCCGCGTGGGCGACACAATGGTCGTCGGCGACGCCTACGGCCGCGTCCGGGCCATGCTCGACGACAACGGCAACAACGTCGCCGAGGCCGGCCCGTCCACGCCGGTCCAGGTCCTGGGTCTGACCAACGTCCCGGGCGCCGGCGACAACTTCCTGGTGGTCGACGAGGACCGTACGGCCCGTCAGATCGCGGAGAAGCGCGCCGCCCGCGAGCGCAACGCGGCCTTCGCGAAGCGCACGCGCCGCGTGTCCCTGGAGGACCTGGACAAGGTGCTGAAGGCCGGCGAGGTCCAGCAGCTGAACCTGATCATCAAGGGCGACGCGTCCGGATCGGTCGAGGCACTGGAGTCCTCCCTGCTCCAGCTGGACGTCGGCGAAGAGGTCGACATCCGCGTCCTGCACCGCGGCGTCGGTGCGGTCACGGAGTCCGACATCGACCTGGCGATGGGCTCCGACGCCATCGTGATCGGCTTCAACGTGCGCGCGGCGGGCCGCGCGCAGCAGATGGCCGAGCGCGAGGGCGTGGACGTCCGGTACTACTCGGTCATCTACCAGGCGATCGAGGAGATCGAGGCGGCCCTCAAGGGCATGCTCAAGCCGGAGTTCGAAGAGGTCGAGCTGGGCACGGCGGAGATCCGCGAGGTCTTCAAGTCGTCCAAGCTGGGCAACATCGCCGGTGTGCTCATCCGCTCGGGCGAGGTCAAGCGCAACACCAAGGCGCGCCTGCTGCGCGACGGCAAGGTCGTCGCGGAGAACCTCACCATCGACGGCCTGCGTCGCTTCAAGGACGACGTCACCGAGATCCGCGAAGGGTTCGAGGGCGGTATCAACCTCGGCAACTTCAACGACATCAAGATCGACGACGTCATCGCGACGTACGAGATGCGCGAGAAGCCGCGGGTGTGACGACCTACGGGTTCTGACGCCGGCCGGCGGGACGTGTTTCCGTCGGCCGGCGCCCTTTCCCAACCCGCCCCGGCCGCCCGGCTCGGTGGGTCGAGTGGTCCCGTTGCGGGGCTCTGCCCACCTGACCGCCCGGCTCCCTCGATCGCCTGGCCCCTGTCATGGGGCTTCGCCCCTGAGCCCACCGAAGTGGGGTGGGTGGGCAGGACCCGGTCGGGCGGCTCCGCCGCTCGGGCAGCCGGGGTCCGGGGCGGAGCCCCCGGGCGGAACAGCAGCCAACCGGTGCCGAGGAAACCCCATCGAGCCGTCGGCAGGTACGCGGTACCGTTCTTGATGTCCCTGCCGATCCCAAGGGCAGGGCCATCGATCCCGTACCGGCGGGTCATCCGGAGACACACATGTACGTGGGGACACTGTCCTTCGACCTGCTCCTCGGCGACGTACGGTCGCTGAAGGAGAAGCGCTCCGTCGTCCGCCCGATCGTCGCCGAACTGCAGCGCAAGTACGCGGTGAGCGCGGCCGAGGTGGATCATCTGGACCTCCATCGCCGGGCTCTGATCGGCCTCGCGATGGTCTCCGGCGACGCGGGGCACCTGAGCGACATACTCGACCGGTGCGAACGGCTGGTCGCCGGCCGCCCCGAAGTGGAGCTGCTGTCGGTGCGGCGGCGCTTCCACGGGGACGACGACTGACCACAGAACACAGAAGAAGAAAGAACGGGAGACGGACCAGTGGCCGACAACGCGCGGGCGAAAAGGCTGGCGGACCTCATCCGAGAGGTGGTGGCCCAGAAGCTGCAGCGCGGGATCAAGGACCCGCGGCTCGGCTCGCACGTCACCATCACGGACACCCGGGTGACCGGGGACCTGCGGGAGGCGACCGTCTTCTACACGGTGTACGGCGACGACGAGGAGCGGCAGGCCGCAGCGGCCGGACTGGAGAGCGCCAAGGGCATCCTGCGCTCCGAGGTCGGTCGTGCCGCCGGCGTGAAGTTCACGCCCACGCTCACCTTCGTCGCGGACGCGCTGCCGGACACCGCCCGGAACATCGAAGACCTCCTCGACCGGGCACGGGCCTCCGACGCGAAGGTGCGCGAGGCGTCCGCGGGAGCCGCGTACGCCGGAGAAGCGGACCCGTACCGCAAGCCCGGATCGGACGACGAGACGGACGTTCCCGGCGAATGACCAGCAAGCAGACCACGCCCGACGGCCTCGTCATCGTCGACAAGCCGTCGGGCTTCACCTCGCACGACGTCGTCGCCAAGATGCGCGGGATCGCGCGGACGCGCCGTGTCGGGCACGCGGGCACCCTCGACCCGATGGCGACCGGCGTGCTCGTCCTCGGTGTCGAGAGGGCGACAAAGCTCCTCGGGCACCTCGCCCTGACGGAGAAGGAGTACCTGGGCACCATCCGGCTCGGCCAGACCACGCTCACCGACGACGCCGAGGGCGAGATCACCGCCGCCACCGACGCCGGCAAGGTCACCCGCGAGGGCATCGACGCCGGCGTCGCCAAGCTGACCGGCGCCATCATGCAGGTGCCCTCCAAGGTCAGCGCCATCAAAATCGACGGTGTGCGCTCCTACAAGCGGGCCCGCGAGGGCGAGGACTTCGAGATCCCCGCCCGGCCGGTCACCATCTCCTCCTTCACGGTGTACGACGTCCGGGACGCCGTCGCCGAGGACGGCACCCCGGTGCTCGACCTGGTGGTCTCGGTCGTCTGCTCCTCCGGCACCTACATCCGCGCCCTCGCCCGTGACCTGGGCGCCGACCTGGGTGTGGGCGGCCATCTCACCGCGCTGCGCCGCACCCGGGTCGGGCCGTACCGACTGGACGCGGCGCGGACCCTGGACCAGCTCCAGCAGGAGCTGACCGTGATGCCGATCGCCGCGGCCGCCGCGGCCGCCTTCCCGCGCTGGGACGTGGACACCAAGCGGGCCCGGCTGCTCCTGAATGGCGTACGGCTGGAGATGCCCGACGCGTACACGGGCTCCGGCGCCGTCGCGGTCTTCGACCCCGAGGGCCGCTTCCTCGCGCTCGTCGAGGAACAGAAGGGCAAGGCGAAGAGCCTGGCCGTCTTCGGCTGACCGCCTTCCGCCGAGGCTGACCGCTTCGGCCGGCCCGTGGAGCGGCGGAGCATGGGGTTCCACTGCCGCCGCTCCACGGTTCCCCCTCGGTTCCCCCATCCCAAGGGTTGTCCAGCCGCCCTCGCCCATTCACCCGGCCGGGCAGGCGCTCGGAGTGAACCGGGGGAGTGGAAGGGGGCGCTTTCGACAGGCGATCTGTCCCGCTGATCACTGCGCGCCTACCGTCGAGGACAGGGCGCGTGGGCAGGGGCGGGAGGTTCGACCATGGCGGTACGGGGCCCGCGGACCGGGAACAGCCGCCGGGCGGCGGATGGTGCGGGCCGGACTCGGGACGTGGCCCGGCACCAGCCGGACGTGGCCCGGCACGAGCGGGACGAAGCCTGGCACCAGCGGGACGGAATGGGCGACACGGGCGGCAGGCCGCCCGCGCGGTGGACCGCGGGCGGCCCGGACGTGACCCTGGTACAGATCCGCGATCCGGCCGGTCGGCCGCGCGGCACCGGTTTCCCGGCCGATCATCACGGCACCGTCGTCACCAGCCACGAAGCCGTCGACGGACTCGCCCGGCTGGTCCTGCATGCGGGCGAGCGCACCTGCGTCGTCACCGCCGACGCCGTCACCCCGCTGCCCCACCTGGACCTGGCCCTCGTCCGCGCCGACGGGCTTGGCGTCGCTCCGCTCCCGATCACCGCGCGGGAGCGGATCGAGACCGGCACCTATGTGCGTCTCGCCGCCTGCGGCTGGCGTGAGGCGCGGGCGCTCGGCGTGACCGAGGTGACCTACACGGCCACGGACCGCGTCCATCTCCTCGACGGCGTACTGGAGTTGGCGATCGGCACGGCGGGGCGGGACGCGCTGCGGCTGGGCGGCGGAGCCGCCGGGGGACCCGTGCTCGACGCGGAAACCGGCACGGTCGTCGCCGTGCTCGGCACCGCGCTGCGGTCCGAGGACCGCGACATCGGCTTCGCGGTGCCGCTGCGCCGTACCGCCTCCGGTTCCGCCCGGACGGCGGGCAGGCACGGCGCGGACACGGGCCCGCTCGCCGACCTGCTCGCCCGCAACGCGGCGACCGTGCCCGCCTACGGCGCCGAGGTCAACCTGGCGGGCATCCTGGAGATCACCGCCGCCTCGTTCGGACAGGACGGCTCGCCCGGGGCGCCCGTCGGCCATGTCGGAGCGGTCGGCAGCGCCGGTCCCGGACCCGTCGAACCCGTCCAACGGGTCGGCATCACACGGGAGTTGACGTCCTTCACGGAGGGCGACCGCACGGTACTCGCCCTCGTCGGCGCCCCGGGCAGCGGACGGACGACGGAACTCGCAGCCCTCGCCGCCCGGCGCGCTCAAGGCCCCGCACCGGCGCCCACGCTGTGGCTGCGCGGCGCCGACCTCTCGGCCGCCGACGGCTCGGTGGCCGACGCGGCGCGCCGCGCCCTGGACCGGGCGGCCCGCATCGTCGCGGC
>NZ_JBSGBN010000180.1:0-15699 GCF_053601275.1 Streptomyces sp. NPDC004752
ACACGTCCTCGATGAACCACCGCAGGTTGCGGTCGACGCCGTTGATCAGCGGCACCAGCCGCGGCTTCGGCCCACGCCTCCGGGAGCCCTTGCCGTGCCGGACGTTGAGCTTGCCGAACCGGCCCAGCTCCCACCGGACGTCGTCCAGGTCGAGCATCCGTGCCTCGTTGATCCGCAGTCCCACGTCCGCCGCCAGCCGGGCCACCGCGTAATTACGCGCGGCCGGACCGAACTTCAGGTTCCTCTTCAGCTGCGGGGAGCGGGCCTGTTTGCCGCCGGCGTGGGTGAAGCAGTCCAGGAAGCCGGTGTGCCGGTCCATCTCCACCAGCAGCGAGGCGATCGGCACGTTCGGCAGCATCCGCTCCAGTTCCGCATGCAGCTCCTCGGCCTCGGTGGGGATGTCCTCCGCCGTCAGCGGGGAGATGACCAGCTCCCCGTCGTCGTTGAGCCGCACCGGCCCGTCGCCGCGCTGGAGCGTGCTCTCCAGGTCGCCCAGGGCCTCGTCGAGTTCGTCCATCACCAGTGGCAGGGCCTCCGAGAAGTCGGGGCTCTTGCCGACGAGGCGGCAGAACTCCGCGCGGTGCGCCTCCCACTGGGCGGGCTTGAACAGGTAGGCGGCCGGGTTGTCGTAGCGGCGCGAGCCGGGCACGTACACGTCGCCCGAGCGCAGCCCGTCGCGCAGGCTCAGCAGCGTGCACAGCTCCCAGTAGTGCCGGTAGGCGGTCGCATCCCCCTTCGCCGCGGCCTCATCGAGGTAGCCCTGCCACCGGGACGGCACGAACACAGTGGGGGCGCCGTCGGGGACGTTGCGGGCGCCGGTGGCGTTCAGCTCCCGCAGGATCTCCAGTGCCTCGATCAGCAGCTTCGCGTCCGTGCCGCCGGCGAACCGCACCGCCTCCAGCACCTTCGGCGCGAACTGCCGTATGTAGCTGTAGGAGCCGGCCAGCAGCGCGAGGCGCCCATGGTCCTTCGGCAACCTGATGGTGGCGCCGGCGTGGGCGGCGCGGATGCGGTCCATGCCGATCTTCTCTCGCAGCAGTGCGCCGACCTCCTCGTCCGCGATGCCGATGTCCGCGAGGACGGGCAGGATCTCGTCCAGCAGCGCGAGCCGTCCCTCCGACAGCTTGGCCCGCTCGGCGAGCTCGTCACGCAGCTTGATCCGGGCCCGGGACTCCGAACCCGACAGCGTCTGGTCGAACAGCTGCACCACGGAGTCGAGAACATCGACCGCGGACTGCGCCAGCAGCGTGAGCAGGATCGGATGGCGCCGGTTCGGCTCGCGCCGCACCAGGGCCTGCGCGGTCAGACGGCGCCCGATCTGGGCCAGGTGACGGCGTCGTTCGGCGGGCAGCGCGGACAGGTCGAGCGTGTCGGCGTCCAGGCCGCGCAGGAACCTCAGCTTGTCGACCTCGCCGCCCACGCTGTTGGGCGACGCCTGCACCGGTCCGGTACCCAGCCAGTGCAGCCGCGAGGACCGCAGCTCAGGGTCGACGACCAGCAGCCCGTCCAGACCCTGCGCCTGCTCGGGGTTCAGCAGGTGGGCCACGCGGGCGTGGGTCTCCCGCTCGGCGGCCTCGCGGGCGGTGGCGACCTTCTCCAGCAGCGAGACGACACCCGGCCGGATCACCTTCGCCGCACGCAGGTACTCGCACCCCAGCCTGAACAGCAGCGACGGGGAGTCGTGCTCCATCGCCCGCGCCAGCAGGAACTCATCCAGTTCCTTGAGCTCCAGCGCCTTCGCCGGCTTCCACGACAGGAACTCGGCGACCTGGCGCAGATGGTCGGTACGGGTCTGCTCCCGCTCGCCGTAGCCCGCCAGATCGGCCACGGCGAGCCCGAGCTGGCGGGCCAGCCGGCCGACTGCCGCGGGCGGAGCGGCGGGCACGTCGTCGGGGACGAAGCCCAGCCAGGGCAGCGTGGACAACTGCACGGCGGCGCCCAGGACGTTCTGGGACCGGCGGAACTTCCGCAGGAACGCCTCGTCGGCCGGGGTGAGGGTGAAATAGCGGATCAGCTCGTCCTTGCCGATCGCCGGGAAGGACCGTAAGCCACCCTCCAGTTCCTCATCCGAGAACACCCGCGTGGCCATCGGCCCCTCCCACCCCACTCGATCAACGCAGACGGCACCACCGGTACCCGGCCTGGCCGAAGGGGCAGACGGAAACCCCCGAACTGACGCCAGCGGAACGGGGGTTGAGATAGTCTCCGGCACCCGTCACACGGGGCCCGATCCCTAATCGCGCAGGTTCGCCATGGTCGGATCGGCCTTGATTCTCTTCGAGGACCGCACCGCGCCGAGCACCGTGGCCGGAAGCGCGTCCGGCCACTCCTCGGGCTCGACCATCATCTGCTGGCCGACCGTGACCACCGCCATCAGCAGCCCCTTGGCGACCTGCTGCTGAAGCGCCTCGCGCATCCCGCCCTCGCGCGGCGTGATGCCCGCGGCCTCCCGTACGGCCCTCTCGCAGTCCCGGGCCAGATACGGATGAGCCGGAGCGGACAGCGCCATCATCAGGTTCATCGCCTCGTGCGCGAGCCCGTCGCAGATCCGGTTCCACGTCTCCCGGTCGTAGCCGCCCTCCTTGTAGTAATCGATCGCGAGGGTGACCCCCTCCATCAGCTCCTTCACCTTCGGGGCGACCTGCCCAGAAGATTCTGGATCTGCTCGTCGTTCAGGTCGTTCAGCGACGGCTCGTCGGCACTCAGCATGGCGGCGACGCTACCGAGCCGCCCATGGTGCCGACGTGCACGCCCTCGTCCCGTCGCGGCCCGTCACCGGTGATCTTCGCAGACATGATGCCTCGTTTGGTGAGCCGGGCCACCACGTCATCGGCCATGTCATTCGTCGGGACGCAGATCGCAACCGACTCGCGTGCTACGTCGTGCCACGCCTGCACCTGATCCGCCACCAGGTCGAGTTCCTGCTCCCAGCTTTCGGCACGGCGCAGCAGCGGCCGCCGTCCATGCAGCACCGACCGGTAGCCCGCCAGGTCGTCCGTCTCGCCGTCGAGGTCGTCGTACTCCGTACCGTCCAGCAGATGGATCGCCGAATTCAGGATCTCGCGCGTCGTGCGGTAGCTGAGTGTCAGCTTCGAGGACCTGCCCCGGATGTGGACGCCCAGGCTGCCGAGAGTGACCTGGTTGTCGTAGATACGCTGGTGAGTGTCGCCGACAAGGAAGAGGTCGTTCGGCTCCTGCGGCGCCATGGCGCGCAGCATCTTCCAGTGCGCGGGGCTGAGGAGTTCGCCCACTCGTGGGTGTGACTGCCTCGCCCGCAGGTTCGATCACGCGGTCGACCGGCTGGATCGACGGCCCCGGTACGGGTCGGACATGAACCATGCCGAATGGGTCCTGCTGCCGGTTGCGGCCCGGTCGGCCGGTCCATCTGCCGCTCTGGCAGATGGACCGGCTGGCGGCTATGGGCAGGCAGGCGGTGAGGAGTACCGCCACGACTCTCAGGGGAAGCGCAGGGTGAGAGCGAGTCCACCCTTGGGGCCGGGTTGCGCCGTCAGCGTGGCGTGGTGTGCCTCGGCGATGGAGGTGGCGATGGACAGCCCCAGGCCGTGGCCGGTGGTGGCGGTGCGGTCCACGTCGAGGCGTCGGAAGGGCTCGAACAGGTCGGGGATCCGTTCGGCGGGCACGTGGGGGCCTGTGTTGGTCACCGTCACGGTGGCGGCGTCGAGTCGTACGCGGACACTGCCGCCGGGGTGGTTGTACTGGATGGCGTTGCGGATCAGGTTCGTCAGCAGGTGGCGCAGCAGGACGGGGTCACCGGGAACGACTGGCCGGGTGTCGGCGTCGAGGTCGATGTGCACGCCGCTCTGGGCTGCCTGCGGGGCGAGTTCGGCGGTCACGAGCCGGGCGGCTTCCGCAAGATCCACGCTTTCGGTCTCGTCCGGTCCGCGGTCGCTCCGGGCGAGAAGCAGGAGCGCGTTGATCAGTTGTTCGGCTTCGCGGTTGGTGGTGAGCAGGTCCTCGCGAACATCGACGAGGCTTTCGGGGAGGGGGTCGGCGAGGCCGACCTGGAGGGTGGCGCGCTGGGCGGCGAGGGGTGTCTTGAGTTCGTGGGAGGCGTTGGCGACGAAGTGGCGTTGGCTCTCGAAAGCCTTGTCCAGCCGGTCGAGCATGGTGTCGAAGGTGTCGGCGAGGCGGTGGAGTTCGTCGTCGGGGCCGGTGAGTGCCAGGCGCTGGTGCAGGTTCTGTTCGCTGATGCGGCGGGCGGCTTCGGTCATGGAGGCGACGGGACGCAGTGCCCGTCCCGCGAGCCACCAGCCGAGCAGTCCGGCAAAGAATGCCATGACGAGGAGGCCGACGGCGGACCAGAGCACCATCTGGCGCAGCGCGGTGATTTGTACGGCCTGCACGGTCTGGTCGATCTTCTTGATCATGACGCTCTCGCTCGGGGCCTGAGAGGAGCGATTCGGCCGAGCGGGGTGCATGGGTTCGAAGGGCGTCGCATGACTGCTCGGCACATCGCCGTACGTGATCGACAGCCCCTGGACCTGCTGATCCGTTCCGTAGCGCGCGAGCAGCACCACGAAGGCGAGCAGGGCGGTGCCGGCGAGCAGGAAGAGCCCGGAGAAGGCGGCGGCCAGGCGACCGCGGAAGGGCAGTCTGTTCAGCAGCGCCCGCGGGTTCAGTCGCACAGCCGGTATCCCTCTCCCGTGTCGGCGGCGATCAGGCCGGGGTCGCCGAGCTTGCCGCGCAACCGGCTGACGGTGGCGCGGACCGCGCTGGTGCGCGGGTCGAGGTGCTCGTCCCAGACGGTGCGGACCAGCTCGTCGTGCGCCACCGGCGCGCCATCGGCGGCAAGCAGCAGGTGCAGGACCGCGAACTCCTTCGGAGTCAGCTCCAGCGGACGGCCGTCCACGGACACTTCGCGCCGCGCCTTGTCCAGGGTGATGTTCCCAAAGCGCAGCACAGCGGGGGGCGGCTTGGGGGCGCGGCGGCTAAGCGCCCGCACCCGGGCGACGAGTTCGGTGAAGTCGAAGGGCTTGGCGAGGTAGTCGTCGGAGCCGAGCGCGGTGAGGCCGTAGATCTTGTCCGTGAGCTCGCCGGCCGCGGTCAGCATCAGGATCCGCGGCGGGTCGGTGAGCTCCCGCAGCCGCCTGCACACCTCGTCGCCGCTCATGACTGGCAGATCGCGGTCGAGGATCAGTACGTCGTAGGCGGTGAGCAGGCACATCCGCTCGGCCGCGTCGCCCGTGGCGGCGATGTCGACGGCCATTGCCTGGCGGCGCAGACCGGTGGCGATGGTGCGGGCGAGAACACGGTGGTCCTCGGCTACCAAGACTCTCATGTCCCCATGAAACCAAGATCACGATTGCAGCCGGATAAGGACGCGGAGCGGTGTGCCCCGCGCCAGCCGGCGCTGTATCGGACCGGCCGGTGATGGCCGGGTCGAGGTTTGCCCCGCGACCAGGACCGGGCCAGCCCTTATGCCGCTGTAACACGCTTATCTTGCTGCAAACAGCAGACTGCTTTTGTCTTCGGCATGAACTTCGTCAAGCGCGCCGGGATGAGCCTTGGTGCCAGAAAGTCCAAGACCGCCGCCTTGCTGGCGATCTTCGTCGTCATCTGCTCCCTGCTCCTCGGTGGCTTTCTGCTGCAGGCCGCCGCCGCCCGTCAGGAAGCCGATGCGCAGCGCACCATCGGCGTCGACGTCACGGTCAAGAAGAAGGGCCTCACCCCGGACCTGGCCGACCGGCTCGGTGCCTCGGACCTGGTGCACCGCTACAACCCGGAGCTTCCGGTGCGGGCCGACGCGCGTGGCTTCACGCCGCTGACGTCGAATACACCGAAGCCGGGCGGCACCGGAGCCGGGAAGAAGAAACACGGAGCGGAAAAGGATCCTCTGGCTGTGAACGGCGTCCGTGACTCGGGCATGCTGCTGCCCTTCTCGTACGGCTCGACGAAGATCACGGCAGGCCGCGGCATCACTCCCGCGGACGCGGGCCACGACCTCGCGGTGATCGAACAGCGCCTGGCCGAGAAGAACCACCTCAAGGCGGGCGACACCATGCAGGTGCGGTCTGAAGACGGCAAACGCACGGTACCGCTCACGGTCGTCGGCATCTTCCAGGACCCGACACAGGATCCGACGAGGTGGACGCGGCCGCATGAACTGCCCGGCAACACGCTGTACGTACCGGTGGGCACCGCGCAGAAACTCGGTACCGGCACCGAGACGGTCAGCGAGGCGGTGTTCAAGATCGGCTCGCCGGACCAGGCCGAACAACTGCACGCCGAGGCCGAACGGCTGCTGGGCAAGGGCAGCTTCGACTTCCGCGTCAACGACAAGGCGTACAAGGACCAGGTCCGCCCGATCCAGCAGGTCGGCACGTTCGCGGGACTGATCGTCTGGGTGATCGCCCTGGCCGGAGCGCTGATCCTCGGCCTCATCGTGACGCTGCAGATCCGCGAGCGGCGCGCTGAGCTCGGGGCGCTGCTCGCGATGGGCGAGAAGAAGTGGAAACTCGTCGGCCAGCACGCCGTGGAGGTGGCAGCCGTGGCCCTGCCCGCCGTCGCGCTCGCCACGTTGGCCGGCTCGCTCGCCGGACAGCACGCGGCTGACGCGCTCCTCGGCCGCCAGGCCGGCAAGCAGGTCGC
Organism: Streptomyces sp. NPDC004752; assembly: GCF_053601275.1. Classification (NCBI taxonomy): domain Bacteria; kingdom Bacillati; phylum Actinomycetota; class Actinomycetes; order Kitasatosporales; family Streptomycetaceae; genus Streptomyces; species Streptomyces sp. NPDC004752. Next base: position 6,610 of record NZ_JBSGBN010000180.1, read on the forward strand.
GGCGGCCGGGGCGCGGGGCGCCGAGATCGCCCCGGCCGCGGTACGGGTCGAGCCGGCCGCCGTCGGCAAGGTCGCGGGCATCGGGCTCGGCATCTCCCTGGTCTCCACCGTCGTTCCGGGCATCGGGATCCTCCGCCTGCACCCCCGCTCCATCCTCGCCGACACCGAATAGCCGGGCCACTCACCGCACTTCCATCCACCGACAGGGACCGAAAGAGCGATACCCATGAACTTCGTCAAACGCGCGGGACTCAGCCTGTGGGCCCGCAAGGGCCGCACCCTGATCACCCTCGCCACGTTCCTCGTCATCTCCGTGATGGTGCTGGCGGGCGTCCTGATCAACGACGCGACGGCCCAGGCAGAGCAGGACACCAAGCGCTCCGTGGGCGCGGAGGTCAACATGGAGATGGACATGCACCAGTTGGGCGGTGGTGGCATGCAGGCCCCGAGCATCGACGCCGCGACCGTCGACAAGCTCGGGTCCCTGCCCCAAGTGCAGAAGTACACCTACTCGATGTGGGACCGCGCCTTCCTCAAGGACAAGTACAAGCTGGTCGACGGCGGGCCGAAGACCCAGACCATGGGCCCCGGCGGCACCTCGGCCACAGGCGTGCTCGACTCCTCGCTGCTGCCCGACTTCCGCAGCGGCAAGTTCACCCTCCTGTCCGGCAAGCACCTCACAGCCGCCGACAGCAACAAGAAGAAGCTCCTGATCGAGGAGCGGCTGGCCAGGAAGAACGGTCTCAAGGTCGGCGACAGGATCACCCTGACCGGCAACGACGAGAAGACGACGGCCGACTTCACCGTGGCCGGCATCTACCGCGACCCGCGCCCCAGCACCGAACCCGAACCTGAAAATTTCCTCAGCCCGGCCAACCTGCTGTACGGCACCGTGGGCGGTATCTCCGCACTCGAGTCCGAAGGAAAGGGGGCGCTGCAGGTCGGCAAGGCGACCTTCCTCCTCCAGGACGCCGACGCACAGAGCGCGTTCAAGGACAAGGCGAAGCAGGTCGCGGGCTCGGCGCTCGACGGCTTCAAGCTGGACGCCAACGACAAGGCCGTCCAGCAGATGACGGGCCCGCTCAAGAGCATCCGCTCCACGGCCACCGTCGCCATGTGGCTGATGGGCATCGCCGGCGCGGCCGTCCTGGCGCTCCTGGTCAACCTCGCCGTCAAGCAGCGCCGCAAGGAGTACGGCGTCCTGCTGGCCATGGGCGAGAAGAAGAGCAAGCTCATCACCCAGCAGGCCCTGGAAATCGTCGTGGTCGCTGCCATCGCCATCGGCGTGAGCTCACTTTTCACCCCGGACCTGACCCAGAGCGCCGGCCAGTCACTGCTCGGCAAGGAAGCCTCCGCCGCTGAGAAGAAGATCGACTCCTGGCAGCCTCCGGCCCCCGGTAGCACCGGTCTCGATCAGGGCATCGACCCGAACGACAAGCCCGTCGAGAACGCCGACCCCATCGACAAGATGTCAGTGGCACTCGACCCGGCGGACCTCATCACCCTCGGCGCCATCGGCCTCGGCATCGGCCTGCTCGCCACCGCCATCCCGGCCAGCGCCGTGCTGCGCCTGAGCCCCCGCACCATCCTCACGAAGGGCAAGTGACCCGCCATGACCACCGCCACCGCCACCCCGCCCGTCCTGCGCTTCGCTGACGTCAGCCACACCTACTCCGGCCAGCGCCGCAGGACCACCGTTCTCAAGAGCATCGACTACGCCTTCGAACGCGGCACGTTCTACACCATCTTGGGCCCTTCGGGCAGCGGCAAGACCACCCTGCTCAGCCTCGCCAGCGGCCTCGACACCCCCACCAAGGGCACGATCAGCTTCGACGGCCAGGACCTCACCGCTCTGGGCCTGGGCCGCTATCGCAACAAGCACGCCGCCACGATCTTCCAGCAGTACAACCTCCTCACCTACATGACCGCCCTCCAGAACGTCACCTGCGCCATGGAAATCACCGGCGCGAAGCCCGCGACCGGAAGCCGCAAGGCCCGCGCCCTGCAGCTCCTTGAGAAGATCGGCCTCGACAAGGCGATGGCAACCCGTAACGTGCTGCAGCTCTCCGGCGGCCAGCAGCAGCGCGTCGCCATCGCCCGCGCACTCGCCTGCGACGTCGACATTCTCTTCGCCGACGAACCCACCGGAAACCTCGACGAGGACACCGCCCAGGGCATCATCGACACCTTCCGCGACCTCGCCCACGAGCAGGACACATGCGTGGTAGTCGTCACCCACTCCCAGCAGCTGGCCGCGCAGTCCGACCGCATCCTCAACCTGCGCAAGGGCAAGCTCACGGAACAGGTGAACGCCCGATGAAGACACGTGCACTGCCGGCAGCAGCCCCTCCGCTACTCGCCCACGCCACCGCCTCCACCCACTGGCGGCACCCGGTGCCCTCTTCGCGACCCGGAGACAGTCGAACTCGACGAGGACGACGAGGGGGAGCGGGAGCGGACTCTGGCCGGATGCGTACGCTGGCACGTGTGTACGTTTTCGGTGCTAAGTGCGCTGGAATTGGTGTTGTTCCCGACGATACTTTCAGCGCTTGACCTCGACGCAACGGCATGGTTTCTACTGGCGGCATGCGAATCGGAGAGATCGCCGCGCTCGTGGGGCTCACCAACCGGGCGATCCGGCACTACCACCATGTCGGGCTGCTTCCGGAACCGGAGCGGCGCCCTGACGGCTACCGGGCCTACAGCGTCCGCGACGCCGTCCTGCTCGCCCGGGTGCGCCGGCTCACCGAACTCGGCCTCAGCCTCGATGAAGTGCGCGACGCCCAGGGCGGCTTCAAGTTCCCGGTAGGAGCGGGCTGTCAGTGATGCCCCAGATCCAGACGGCGTGTTCGGGTGCGTCCCGGATACGTCAAATACCGACGCTTCGCCGATAGCGCGATGGGGATGTGCCGGCCACACGGGCGAAGGCGTGGCTGAATGTGCTTTCGGATGCGAAGCCGAGCCGCTGTGCCAGTGATGCGACCGTTACGTCGGACGTTCGCAATGCACGTTGGGCGAGTTGGATGCGCCAGTGAGACAGATACATCAGAGGCGGTTGTCCTGACACGTGCTTGAACTGGCGGGCGAAGTGGCTGCGGGACATCTTCGCGGCAGCGGCGAGTTCGGGAAGCTGCCACGCTCGGCCGGGATCGGCGTGCATGAGACTTACCGCGGGGCGGAGTCGAGAGTCCATCAGCAGGCGTAGCCAGCCGGGTGGGACGGCGGCGTGGTGTCGCATCACGGTGCGAAGTGCTTCCAGGAGCAGGAGTTGGGCGTACTGGTCGGCGGCGAAGCGCGCTCCGGCGCGGTCGCTTTCGCTCTCGTCTACGATCCGTTCCAGGAGACGCCGCATCTCGGCCGCTTCCGCGTCCTTGGCCGGTGCGTGGAGCACCAACGGCAACGCTGACGTGAACAGGTCCGCCGATGTGGGATCGAGATCGACATGGCCGCCGATGATGACCACGTCCGGCTCGCCGGTGCCGATCCGCGAGAAGAGGCCCAGCTTCTGCGGTGGCTCCTGGCCTACGTCCGGTGTCAGGTTCGGATCGCTACACAGGACGGCGGTGTCGACGCCGCAGAGCACTGCGGCGTCTCCTGAGCCAAGGCGTACGGGTGCCTGATAGTCGGCGATCAGCCAGCACGAGCCGCTCACCACTGCGTCGATCTTGACCGCGGTGTCCGGTTGAGAGCGGTGCGACCATTGCCCACCCGCGTGCAGGCCGCCGGTTATCACGCAGCGTGCGTCCACGAGGTGGAGCACCTCAGAGATGGGGTCACGTGCCATGTGTGGATTCTGGAACAAGAACTGGGCACTGGCAACCATTCAAAGTCTCATGGTCGGCGGCCATGCTGAAGACATGCAACCAGTGCGATTCCGCAACCGAAGCCTTGATGTCGCCGGCAACCTCCACCTGCCCGCCGACTTCGACCCGAGCAATACCTACGCCGCCATCGTCTGCGTCCATCCCGGGAACGCCGTCAAGGAGCAGACTGCGGGGCTGTACGCCGCCAAGATGGCGCAGCGCGGGTACGTTGCCCTTGCTTTTGACGCGTCCTACCAGGGCGAGAGCGGTGGTGAGCCCCGCTACCTGGAGGAACCGGCGTCGCGTGTGGAGGACATTCGGTGCGCGGTGGACTACCTCACCACGCTCAAGTTCGTCGACGAGGCGCGTATCGGCGTGCTGGGCATCTGTGCGGGTGGCGGTTATGCCGTCAATGCCGCCATGACCGAGCATCGCATCGCCGCGGTGGGCGTGGTGTCGCCGATCAACATTGGTCGGGCACGACGGGAGGGCGATGGCCGCCGGGGAACGCGGTGCGACTGCTGGAAGAAGTCGGCCAGCAACGCACTATCGAGGCCCGTGGCGGGCAGCCCGGGATTCGCCCGTGGGTCCCCGACAGTCCAGAGGACGCACACGCGGCCGGGGTCAGCGACGCCGACGTACTCGAAGCAGTGGACTACTACCGCACGCCCCGAGGCGAGCATCCGAACTCGACTAACCGATTGCGGTTCGTCAGCATCGCCTCGGTGATTGCGTTCGACGCCTTCCATCTCGTCGAGGAACTCCTCACCCAACCCCTGCAGGTCATCGTGGGCAACCGTGTCGGCAGCTTCGGGTCCTACCGCGACGGATACGAGCTGTTCCGGCGAACCACCTCGGACAAGAGCCTGCAGGTGGTGCAGGGAGCCGGCCACTATGACCTCTACGACGTGCTGCAGTACGTCGACCAGGCCGTTCAGACACTCAGCGTCTTCTTCGACACCAACCTCGCGGTCCGGAATCCCGTCGAGGAGTTGGCCGCCCGATGACGTGCAGGTCGGTGATGACCCCGCGCGCGCCCTGGTTCACGAATCCCTAGGCGATCCCCAGGCCGACGCCAGACGCGCCGTCGGTGACCACGGCGACCTCGTCGCCCTCGACACGGCAGAGCCCGGCCCCCGCCTACTCGTAGCCTTTGGATGGGTGCAGATCTTCTGAGGGTTCAGACAGAACCGAGGTGACCTGTGCAATTGCCCATCTGCTTGGACTGCGGCGAGCCTCACGCGGGCGACGTTCATGCTAGTCCCGTACTTCGCGGGTCGCTGATTCGTATGGTAAGACCGGCCCGGGGGTGTCCCGGGCCGGGGTGGCGGCGTTGGGCCGGATGTGTCGATGACTTCCCGGTCCCCGCGGCCTCGGTCTCAGCGTCAGCGCCTGGATGTGGTGGTGACGTCCGTGGTGGAGAAGCGTCTGGGCGCTCTGCCTGTCGCTGCCGAGTTTCTGCGCCGGCTGGATGTGGCAGGGATCGTCGACGGGCTGTGCCCGGGTGGTGCGAGCGCGCACCTGACGCACGGGCAGGTGATCGAGGCGATGGTGGCGAACCGGCTGACCTCGCCCGCGCCGCTGGTGCGGGTCGGCGACTGGGCTCGGACCTGGGCGGTTGAGGAGGTCTTCGGTATCGAGCCGGCCCTGCTCAACGACGACCGCCTGGCCCGGGCTCTGGACGCGGTCGCCCCGCACCTGGAGAAGATCACGGGAACGGTCGGCGTGCGGGCGATCGCCGAGTTCGGCATCGACGTGTCGAGGCTGCACTGGGACATGACCAGCATGTCCGTCCACGGCGCCTGCCCGGCCGAGGAGCAGGACGAGCAGTACCCGGTCATCGGCTACGGGCATCCCAAGGACCGGCGGGTGGATCTGAAGCAGGTCCAGGCCGGGCTCGCGGTGTCCGCCGACGGGGGGCATCCCCGTACACGCCCGCGTGTTCGGCGGCGGGACGGCCGAGGTCAGCCAGGTCGTCGGAGCGATGAGGGACCTGTCCGCGATGGCGGGTGAGCAGGGGTTCCTGATGGTCGCGGACTCCAGACTGGTGTCCTACGCGAACGTTGCCGCCCTGCTGGCTGCCGAGGTGGAGTTCATCGCGCCGGTCCCGGCCGCGCAGGTCAAGGACGAGGTCTACGCCGCCCTCGGTCTGGAACAGGCCCGCGTTGTGGACTGGGTGCCCGAGCGGGACGCGGGCAGGCCGCCCGGGGAGCGGGAGGTCTACCGGGTGCTGGAGGATGTCCACACCCTGACCGGGCCGCGTAAGCGCGACCCGGTGCTGACGGTGCGACGGATTCTGGTCCACTCCACCGGCAACGCGAGGGGGCAGCAGGCAGCCCGGGCCAAGCGGCTGGCCAAGGCGCAGGAGGAGCTGGACAAGCTCGCCGGTGCGGCGGGCGGATGGCACTACAGGACCCGCGAGAAGATCGCCGCCCGGGTCGGGGTCATCGCCGCCCGCCGCCGTGTCGTGTCCTGCCTGCGCTGGCACATCACCGGGGACGGGACCGGCGTCCCGAGCCTGGAGTGGCACTTCGACCAGGAGGTACTGGACGCCGAGGCCGCGGTCGACGGCTGGTACGCCCTGCTCGCCGGCATGCCCGCCGACAAGGCCGGCCCTGCGCAGGTACTGGTCCAGTACAAGGGCCAAGGCGCGGTCGAGCGCCGGTACGCGGATTTCAAGGGCCCGCTCGCCGTCGCGCCGGTGTTCGTGCAGCACAACCACCGCGTCGCCGCACTGATCCAGGTGATTTGTCTCGCACTCCTGGTGTTCTGCCTGATCGAGCGCCAGGTCAGACGGGCGCTCGGCGCCGAGCAGACCATGGTCGGCCTCTACCCGGACAACCGCCGGGTTCGCCCCACCGGCCGGATGATCCATATCACCTCAGCGAACTGACTTTACGCATCGGCACCATCGCCGACCGGCCGATAGTGCAGATCACCCGCGGCGTCCAACTCCACCTCCTCGAACTCCTCGGCATTGAAGTCACGCAAACCCGCTGGCCACAGACCTGAATCGGTGACCCGCGAAGTACGGGGCTAGTGGCTTGGCTCGGATTGTCGACCGCGTAATTGGTTCGCCGTCCGGTGCCCGTCATTCTGCCTACAGGTGTGATCTCGACGGTGGCCGTGAGGGCGTCCTGGAGTGTTCGCACGCCTGCGAGCATGGGCGGGGGCGCCTCCCACCCCGCGTGTCTCTCCGCTCTACCCGCCGTGGCCCGTCGCCTTGCCCGCCACTGCGGCGGCCGTGCGGACGAAGGCGGCCAGGGCTGGGGAGGTGGCGTGCTCGGGCCAGGCGAGGAGGAGCGTGGTGGGCTCGGCATCATCGACTGGGACAGCGACCAGGTCGTCGCGGAGCTGGTCGCGGATGGAGGAGGGGAGGACGGCGACCATGCGGCGCAAGGCGATGAGGTGGAGAAGTTGCCCAAGGTCGTGGACCTCGGGTCCGTGTGAGCCACCCTCAGATGCGCCCGGCCAGCGCGGCAGGGGCTCCCCGGCGAGGTCGTTCAGGCAGACCCGGGTACGGCCCGCGAGGCGATGCGAACTCGGCATCACGAGAAGTTGAGTCTCGGTCAGGAGGTCCTGGGTGTCCAGGCCGGTGAGGTCGTGGTGGGGGCGGTGAAGCAGGGCGGCGTCGGCACGACCCTCCCGCAGGAGGATCTCACGCTCGCCGAAGCTGCACACCAGCTCGACCGGCAGCGCACCCGGCTCAGCCTGATAGGCGTCGAGGATCGCGGGCAGCAGGCCACCGTCGCCGCCCGGCTTGATGACCAGGACCAGACGCGGGTCGGCGCGGCCGGCCCGCCGGGTGCGGCGCGCCGCGGCCGACGCGGCGTCGAGCACCATACGGCTCTCGCGGAGCAGGACGGCCCCCGCCTCGGTCAGTGCGACCCGGCGACTGCCACGTTCCAACAGGGCCACGCCCAGCCGTCGTTCGAGCTGCTGAATGGCGCGGGAGAGCGGCGGTTGGGTCATCCCTAGCCGGGCGGCCGCCCGACCGAAGTGCAGTTCTTCGGCGACAGCGGTGAAGTAGACGAGCTCGCGGACCTCCAGTCTTTCCATACCCGCACGGTATCGCTGCGTACCTGATCGGTGTTGGAACTCCCGGCCGCCCCCGTGGTGGGCTGAACGCATGACAGAAACCACGACTGCCCTGGTCACCGGTGCCAACAAGGGCATCGGGCGCGAGGTCGCAGCCCGGCTCGCCTCGCTCGGCACGAACGTCCTGCTGGCCTCGCGCGACCCGGACCGCGGTGCGGCAGCCGCAGCCGACCTGGGCCCGCGGGTGTACCCGGTCACCCTGGACGTCACCGACGGCGCCAGCGTCCTATCCGCTGCCCGCTGGATCGAGGAGCGCTTTGGCCGGCTGGACATCCTGGTCAACAACGCCGGCATCTCTGGCGACCTCGCCGCCCAGAGCCCTGGCAGTGTCGAACTCCCCACTGTACGCGGGGTGTTCGAGACCAACGTGTTCGGCGTGATCAGCGTGACCACCACGATGCTGCCGCTGCTCGCCCGCTCCCCCGCCGCCCGGATCGTCAATGTCAGCAGTGGACTCGGCTCCATCGCCCGGATGACCGATCCCGAGGACTACTTCACCACCCGGCCCCCGTTGGCCGCGTACGTCCCGTCCAAGACCGCACTCAACTCGCTGACCGTGCAGTACGCCAAGGAACTGCGCAGCCGCAACATCCTGGTCAACGCCGCCGATCCGGGGCCGTGTGCGACCGACCTCACCACCGCGTTCCCCGGCCTCACCCGCACCGCGGCCGACGGCGCGGCCGTGGTCGTCCGGCTCGCCACGCTGCCCGATGACGGGCCGACCGGCGGCTTCTTCGACGAGCACGGCCCGGTTCCCTGGTGAGCTGCCTGTCAGGGAACCGAGGGACGGGGTGGGGGTAAGCCCGGACGGGATGGGCGAGCCGGAGACCGCGTCGGCGCCCGACGGGCTGCAGCGCCCGGGTTACCCGACGGACCGCCCCGGCAACAGCCGACGGAAGGGTAGCGGACCGTCAGGCAGCCTTGGCCGGGTACTCGGTTCAGGTGCGGATGGGTGAGTCGGGGGCGAAGCTGGTCTTCGGTTCGGCGCGGGCATTTCGCCAGCGCACGTAGGCGCCGATGGCGGCGTTCTGTTCGCCATGGCTGCGGTGGTCGGTGCCGTTGAGGGCGAAGTAGCGCAGGGCGGCGAACTCGGACTCGTCGGGTAGGACCGCTGCATTGCTGCAGCGGTCCCCCCTCAGAACCGGCCATGCCCGCTTTCCGAGCAACCGGCTCAAGCAAGCCCCTTGGG